>JAQGMY010000364.1 GCA_028292105.1 Ramlibacter sp. | reverse complement strand
TCATGAACGTGAAGACGCTCAAGGAGTTCGTCGACCTGGTGCGCGCCAATCCGGGCAAGTACGACTACGCGTCCACCGGCAACGGCACGGGCACGCACATGGCTTTCGCCGAGTTGAATTCCCGCCTCGGCCTGAACATGGTCCACGTGCCCTACAAGGGCGGGCCGGAGGCGATGCAGGCGGTGCTCAAGGGCGAGACCTGCTGCATCATGAACCAGGTGCAGACGGTGCTCACGCAGTACAAGGCCGGCAAGGTGCGGCTGCTCGGCGTGACGACGGCGAAGCGCGTGGCCGCCGTGCAGGAGGTGCCGACCATCGCCGAGAGCGGCATTGCGGGCACGCAGGGCTTCGACAGCTCCACCTGGTTCGCGCTGTTCGCGCCCAAGGGCACGGATGCCCGGGTGGTCGGCAAGTTGAACGGCGCGATCCGCACCGTGCTGGAGCTGCCGGAAGTGCGCAGCAAGCTCGAAGGCGCGGGGAATACCGTGCGCATCGAGACGCCGGAACAGTTCCGCGCGACGGTGCACGCCAATCGGCTGAAATGGGCCGAAGTGGTGAAGGCGGCGAACATCACCATCGATTGATGTCCGTCGTCCCGCCGCGGGCGCGGATAATCCGCTCATGCGGATCCAGTTCACCAAGATGCAGGGCGCGGGCAACGACTTCGTCGTGCTCGACGAGACGCGCCGGCGCCTGGGGCTGAGCACGGCGCAGTACCGCCAGCTGGCCGACCGGCATTTCGGCGTCGGGGCCGACCAGGTGCTCTCGGTGCGGCCGTCGCCGGCGCCCGGCATCGACTTCGAATACGTGATCCACAACGCCGACGGCGGCGAGGTGGAGCAGTGCGGCAACGGCGCGCGCTGCTTTGCCCGCTATGTGGCTGACCGCGGGCTGGCCCGCAGCCCGACCATCCGCGTGCAGACGCTGTCCGGCATCATCGAGCCTCGCATCAATCCGGACGGCCGGGTGACCGTGGACATGGGCGCGCCCGTCTTCGACGCGGCGCAGATCCCCTTCGTGATTGCCGGCCTCAGCCCGCACCGCGACGGCGGCTGGGAAAAGTGGCACCTGGCGCTGGGCACCTATGCCGACTCGCCGATCGTGCCGCTGTCGGTGCTCTCCATGGGCAACCCGCATGCGGTGCAGGAGGTGATGGATGTGGACCGCGCGCCGGTCGGCACGCAAGGACCCCTGATCGAGCACCATGCCCGGTTTCCCAAGCGCGTCAACGCCGGCTTCATGCAGGTGGTGGGCCGCTCCGCGATCCGGCTGCGGGTGTGGGAACGCGGCGCCGGCGAAACGCTGGCCTGCGGCACCGGCGCCTGCGCGGCGGTCGTGGCCGGCATCCGGCTCGGCCGGCTGGACGCGCGCGTGGACGTGCAGACGCGGGGCGGCCTGCTCACCATCGAGTGGGCGGGCGGCAACGCGCCGGTGATGATGACGGGGCCGGCCGTGACCGTCTTCGAAGGCGAAATCGAACTGGAGGATGAGTAGTGCAGGACACCAGGATGGGCAAGGACGAGATGAACCCGATCACCGAAGACGACATCGCCAATTACCTGGCGAACAGCCCGGACTTCTTCGAGCGGCACGCGCAGCTGCTCGCGTCGGTGCTCCTGACCAGCCCGCACGGCAACCGCGCGGTGAGCCTGCAGGAGCGCCAGGCCGAGATGCTGCGGGAAAAGATCAAGGCGCTGGAGCATCGCATCATGGACATGGTGCGGCACGGCAACGAGAACATGGTGATCACCGACCGCATCCACCGCTGGGCGCGGACCCTGCTGCTGGTGCAGTCGAACCGCGCGCTGCCGCCGACGCTGGTGGCGGAGATGCAAACCCAGTTCATGGTGCCGCAGGTCGCCATGAAGGTGTGGGACGTCGATCCGCGCTATGCCAACGAGCCTTTCGCGCAAGGCGTGAGCGAGGACGCCAAGACCTTCGCTTCGTCGCTGACGCAGCCCTATTGCGGCGTGAACTCCGGCATCGACGTGGTCCGCTGGCTCGACGAGCCGCTGACGGCGATGTCGATCGCGCTGCTGCCGCTGCGTGCCGGCGCCGTCAACGCGCCGGGGCCGGCCTTCGGGATGATGGTGCTGGCGTCGCCGGATCCGCAGCGCTTCCAGGCCGGGCTGGCCACCGACTTCCTCGAGCGCATCGCCGAACTCGCCAGCGCCGCGCTGTCGCGGCTGCGTCCGCGCTGAGCGCAGCGGAGCACGGATGCACGACGCCGGGCTGGTCGAGCGCTACCTCGAACATGTCCGGGTCGAAAAGCGCCTGGCCGCGCGAACGCTGGAGCTCTACTCGCTCGACCTGATCAAGCTGGCCGACTACGCGGGCAAGGCGGGCATCGAGCTGACGCAGGTGCACAACGCGCACATCCGCCGGTGGGTGGCGCAGATGCATGGCGGCGGCCGCAGCGGCCGGGGCATCGGCTTGATCCTGTCCGGCTGGCGCGGCTTCTACGCCTGGCTGGGGCGCGAAGGCCTGGTGCGCAGCAATCCGGTGCAGGACGTCCGCCCGCCGAAGTCGCCCAAGCCACTGCCGAAGGCCCTGAGCGTGGACGAGGCGGTGCAGTTCGCCGAATTCAGCCAGGACCAGGCCGATCCGTGGATCGAGTCGCGCGACGCCGCCATCGTGGAACTGCTGTACGGGTGCGGCTTGCGGGTGGGCGAACTGGTCGGGCTCGATGTGCAGGCCAGCACCCAGGCGGCGGGCTGGGTCGACCTGGACGCCGGGGAAGCACACGTGCTGGGCAAGGGCAGCAAGCGGCGCACCGTGCCGGTGGGACGCAAGGCACTCGAGGCCTTGCGCGGCTGGCTGGAGCAGCGGGCCGCCGGGCGTCATTCGCAGCAGCCGGCCCTGTTCATCGGCCAGCACGGCAAGCGCCTGGGCGCGACGGCGATCTGGCAACGCATGAAGCAGCGCAGCCTGCGTGCCGGCATGGCGACGCCAGTGCATCCGCACATGTTGCGGCACTCGTTCGCCAGCCATGTGTTGCAGTCCAGCGGCGACCTGCGCGCGGTGCAGGAATTGCTGGGGCACGCGAACATCGGCACGACCCAGGTGTATACGCGGCTGGATTTCCAGCATCTGGCGAAGGCGTATGACGCGGCGCATCCGCGGGCGAAGAGGAAGTAGCGGAGGCGGGGTGGTGCGCAGCAGAGCTGCACACCCTACACGCCCGGCTCCCTTCGTAGGGTGTGCAGCTTTGCTGCGCACCATCCCCCCGCTCAGGCCAGCGTCAGCGCTCCCGCCTTCGACAGCATGAACACCGCCCGGCGGCTGTCTGCCGGGGCGCTGGCCAGCAGCATTTCGAGGCGGCCGATCAGTTGGGCCGGATCGGTGCCGTCCATGGGGATCAGCGCCTGCGCCACCCGGACGTGCGCCGCCCACTCGAGCGGCCGGCCCTTGAACGGCATCAGGCAGCGCGCCACCACGCGCGGCCCGGCTTCCGCGACTTCGTCGGCGTGCAGCGGGCCTTCGAGCAGGATGCCGAACCGATGCTCCGACAGCCGCGCGACGGTATCGATCTCGCGGGCCACCGAAAGCAGCCGGCCGGCCACCCGCAGCGTCAGTTCGCGCGCCGAGTCGGCGTCGAACTGGCGCCGGATCTGGTCGATGTTGCCGATGTCGACCAGCAGCATCGCACTGCGGAACTTC
>JAQGMY010000360.1 GCA_028292105.1 Ramlibacter sp. | reverse complement strand
GTCATCGTGGCGACGGGTTCCAATCCGCGGGCATTGCCCGGCGCGCCGTTCGACGAGGTCAACATCCTGTCCAACGACGGCGCCCTGCGCATTCCGCAGGTCCCGCAGAAGCTGGGCCTGATCGGCTCGGGCGTCATTGGCCTGGAGATGGGCTCGGTGTGGCGCCGCCTCGGCGCCGACGTCACGGTGCTGGAAGCGCTGCCCACCTTCCTCAGTGCGGTCGACGAGCAGATCGCCAGGGAAGCCAAGAAGGCTTTCGACAAGCAGGGCCTGAAGATCGAACTGGGTGTGAAGGTCGGCGAGATCACCAACTCGCAGGCTGGTGTGTCCGTTGCGTACACCAACGCCAAGGGCGAGGCGCAGAAGCTGGACGTCGACAAGCTGATCGTCTCGATCGGCCGCGTGCCCAATACGGTCGGACTGAACGCGGCTGCCGTGGGGCTCAAGCTGGACGAGCGCGGCGCGATCGCCGTGGACGACCAGTGCAAGACGAACCTGCCGAACGTCTGGGCGGTCGGGGACGTGGTGCGCGGCCCGATGCTGGCGCACAAGGCGGAAGAAGAGGGTGTGGCGGTGGCCGAGCGCATCGCGGGCCAGCATGGCCATGTCAACTTCAACACCATCCCCTGGGTCATCTACACCAGCCCCGAGATCGCATGGGTCGGCCGCACCGAGCAGCAGCTCAAGGCCGATGGCGTGCAGTACAAGGCCGGCACCTTCCCTTTCCTGGCGAACGGCCGTGCCCGCGCGATGGGCGACACGACCGGCATGGTCAAGTTCCTGGCCGATGCGAAAACCGACGAGATCCTGGGCGTGCACATCGTTGGCCCGCTGGCCAGCGAGCTGATCTCGGAAGCCGTGGTGGCCATGGAATTCCGCGCCTCCAGCGAAGACATCGCCCGCATCTGCCACGCGCACCCGTCGCTCTCGGAAGCGACCAAGGAGGCCGCACTGGCGGTCGACAAGCGCACGCTGAACTTCTGACGTGCCTTCTGTCCGCGAGGTCTACGACGAAGAGCTGAAGGCCCGCGGCTATGCCAGCGATCCCGCGCAGTTGCGCGGCGTCGATGCGCTCGAGCGCTGCGCGACCGAGTGGTCCGAGTACAAGGAGCAGCGGTCCAACTTCTTCAAGAAGCTGGTCAACCGCCCCGACATTCCCCGCGGCGTCTACATGTACGGCGGGGTCGGGCGGGGCAAGAGCTTCCTGATGGACTGCTTCTTCCAGGCCGTGCCGGTGGTCCGCAAGACGCGGCTGCACTTCCACGAGTTCATGCGCGAGGTGCATCGGGAACTCGCGGAGCTGCAGGGCACCGTCAACCCGCTGGACGAACTCGGCGCCCGCATGTCCAGGCGCTATCGCCTGATCTGCTTCGACGAGTTCCACGTGGCCGACATCACCGACGCGATGATCCTGCACCGGCTGCTCGACGCGCTGTTCCAGAACGGCGTCGGCTTCGTCACCACCTCGAACTTCAAGCCCGACGACCTTTACCCGAACGGGCTGCACCGCGACCGGCTGTTGCCCGCGATCGAGCTGTTGAAGGACAAGCTCGAAGTGATCAGCGTCGACAACGGCACCGATTACCGCCGGCGCACCATGGAGCAGGTCAAGCTGTACCACTGGCCACTGGGGCCGCGCGCCGATGCCGAGATGAACGAGGCCTTCACCCGGCTGGCGGAATCGAAGGACGAAGACGTCGTGCTGCACATCGAGCACCGCGAGATCGTCGCCAGGCGCAAGGCGGGCGGCGTCGTCTGGTTCGACTTCAGGTCCTTGTGCGGCGGTCCGCGCTCGCAGAACGATTACCTGGAGATCGCGACCCAGTTCCATACCGTGCTGCTCAGCGACGTGCCGCGGATGTCGGCGCGGCTGGCGTCGGAAGCACGCAGGTTTACCTGGCTGGTGGACGTCCTTTACGATCGGCGTGTCAAATTGATCCTCTCGGCGCAGGTCCCTCCCGAGGAGCTGTACACGGAGGGCGCGCTGGCCCATGAGTTCCCGCGGACCGTGTCCCGCCTCAACGAGATGCAATCCGCCGAGTTCCTGGCCCTGGAACACCGCACCGTGGATACCCGCCTGACATGAAGCTCCTGCTCGCCGCCGCCGTCGTCGTCCTCGCCGCCTTCCAGGTGCAGGCGCAAGACGCGCCGGGCGAGCACGAGCGCATCAAGTCCGAGCGCGCCGCCGCCGACCGGCGCTTCGTGGAAGGGCAGCGGGAATGCCGCGGCCGCTTCGCGGTGAACGACTGCCTGGCCGAGGTCAGGCGCCAGCACATGCTGGTGCTGGGTGACCTCAAGCGGCAGGAGAACGTGCTGAAAGATGCGGACCGGCGGCGGCGTTCGGCGGAACGTCAGCAGGCGGTGGACGAGCGCAGTTCCCCCGAGCAGCAGCAGAAAGCCGAACAGCGCCGCCTGAAGGCCCTGCAGGACCAGCAGGAGCGCGAGCAGCGCGCCGCCGACAAGGCCGGCAAGCGTGCCGCCGACGAGGCGGCACGGGCACAGAAGGCCCCGCGGCCGCCGAAGGAGGCGAAGGCGGGCCCGCCGCAGCCGCAAGGGACCGCCCGCGTGCCGCACGCGCCCAAGCCCAGCGGCCCGACGCCGCAAGAGGCGGAGAAGAACCGGCGTGCGTACGAGCAGCGCATCAAGGAAGCGGAGCAGCACAAGGAGGAAGTCCGGCTGCGCGTCGCCAAGCGCAGCAAGCCGGCGGCCTCGGCCCTGCCGGTGCCGGCGCGCTAGAAGATCAGGTCCCCAGCGGTTCCAGCTTGACGATCACCAGCGACAGGTTGTCGCCGCCGCCGTGGGCGCGCGAGCGCGCCTTCTCGATCAGGAACTCGGTCGCTTCGCGGGCAGAGAGCGAAGACAGCACCGAGCCGAGTTCGTCGGAGCTGAAGTAGTGCCACACGCCGTCGCTGCACGCCATCAGCGTGTCGCCGGGGCGCAGCTGGTCGATCAGGTGCACGTCGGCGGGCGGGTCTTCTTCCGCGCCCAGGCATCCCATCAGGATGTTCGACTGCGGGTGCACGTTGGCTTCTTCCTCGGTCAGCTCGCCGCGATCGACCAGTGTCTGAACATACGAGTGGTCCATGGTGCGCTTCACCAGCCTGTTGCTGTGGAAGTGGTAGATGCGCGAATCGCCGGCATGCACCCAGTGGCATTCGCCGTTGGGGTTGATGATGAAGGCGGCGACGGTGCTGTGCGGCTCCTGTTCGGAGGAGATCGCCGTGAGCTTGATGACCAGGTGCGACTCGTGCACCATCTGCTTGAGGATCGAGGGCGTGTCGTCGTGGTCCGGCGAGTAGCGTTCGAACAGCTGCCTGCACGTCATCATGACCTGGTCCGACGCCTTGCGGCCGCCGCTGCGGCCCCCCATGCCGTCGGCGACGACGCCCAGCACGCAGCCGTTGACGCGTGGGTGCGAGATCAGCGCGATCTGGTCCTGCTGGTATTCCCGGTCGCCCTTGTGGATGCCGGTGGATGCGGTGAGGCGATAGCCTTTGCTGGTCATTGAGGGCCGTGCTTGCCCAGGGGGGCTTTGCTCGATTGTTGGCTTCGAAAGACGTATTATCGAATGATCCCGCAGCGGCGCCACCGCTCTTTTACCTTGGACTCGAACCTGCACTCGCCTGAGAGGCGCCTGATCGAGCTGCGCATGGAACACGCCGACCTCGATGCGCTGATCGATCGCACCTCGCAGGAATCCCCGATGGACGAACTGATGATGCGCCGCCTGAAGAAGCGCCGCCTTGCGCTGCGCGACCTGATCGCGCGGCTCGAACTCACGCTCGATCCCAAAGAACCGGCCTGATGACGGATTCGGCATTCCCGTCGCCTGGGCGCCACGAAGACGCCTCGCCGACGGAGTCCGCTCCCTGGCCCGAGCCGCCCCGGCAAGACCTGGAAGCGCTGGCGCGCGAAGCTTTCGTGCCGGGTGGGGTGCTTTCGCGTGCCGCGGAATCGTTTCTCCCGCGGCAGGGGCAGACCGAAATGGCGGTCGCCGTCGCGCGCACCATCGTGCAAGGCGGTGCACTGGTGGTCGAAGCAGGCACCGGTGTCGGCAAGACTTTTTCCTACCTGGTGCCGGCGCTCCTGAGCGGCGAGCGCGTGCTGCTCTCCACGGCCACCAAGACCTTGCAGGACCAGCTGTTCGCGCGCGACCTGCCGCGACTGGCGCAAGCGCTGGGCCTGCCGGTGCGCATGGCGCTGCTGAAAGGGCGGGGCAGCTACCTGTGCTCGCACCGGCTCGAGCTGGCGCGCCAGGATGCCAGCCTGCCGGATCGCACGGCCTTGCGCACGCTGGCCAAGATCGAGGAATGGGCCCAGGGCACGCGCACCGGCGACCTCGCGGAGATGCCGGGGCTGGACGAACGTTCGCCGGTGATTCCCCTGGTCACGTCCACGCGCGACAACTGCCTGGGCTCGCAGTGTCCCAAGTTCCGCAACTGCCACGTCAACGCCGCCCGCCGCGAAGCCCTGGCGGCCGATGTGGTGGTGATCAACCACCACCTGTTCTTCGCCGATCTTGCGGTGCGCGAGTCCGGCATGGCCGAACTGCTGCCGACGGTGCGGGTCGTGGTGTTCGACGAAGCGCACCAGCTCAATGAAACCGGCGTGCAGTTCCTGGGTCGCCAGCTGGGGACCGGCCAGGTACTCGATTTCACGCGCGACATGCTGGGCGCGGGACTGCAGTTCGCCCGGGGCCTGGTGGACTGGCAGCAGGTCGCCGGCGCGACCGAGCGCGCCACGCGTGACCTGCGCCTGGTGATCGGCCGGGCCCCGCCGGGCAGCCGCTTGCGCTGGACCGAGCAGGCGCCGGAGGGTGTGCCTCCCGGTACCTGGAGCGACGCCCTGGGCGAGCTGGAGCGCGCGCTCGATGCGGCTGCCGAAGCCCTGGCGACGGTCAGCGAGATGGGGCCTGACTTCGTCCGCCTGCATGAGCGTGCCTTGCTGCTGGTGCAGCGGCTGCAATGCTTTGGCGAGCGCGCCGAGCCGGGTTCGGTGCGCTGGCTGGACGTCGGCACGCACCTGCGGCTGATGGAGTCGCCGCTGGACATCGCGGAAGCGGTGCAGAAAAGGCTGCTGAAGACGGGCGGCGAGGTCGACGAAGAGGCGCGCAGGAAGGCCTGGATCTTCACTTCGGCGACGCTGGGCGACGACGCGCGCCTGAGCTGGTTCACCGAGCCTTGTGGCCTGGCCGAGGCCGAAATCCTGCGGGTGGCCAGCCCCTTCGACTACCCGTCGCAGGCTTCGGTCTACGTGCCGCGCAACTTGCCGCGTCCGAACGATCCGGGGCACAGCCAGGCCGTCGGCGCGCTGGCGATCCGCGGCGCCCAGCGCATCGGCGGCCGCACGATGGTGCTGACCACGACGTTGCGGGCGCTGCGTGCGATCGGGGAGCAGCTGCAGGCGCGCTTCGACGGCTCGGGCGAGATCGAGGTGCTGGTGCAGGGCCAGTGGCCGAAGCGCCGCCTGATCGAGAGGTTCCGCGAAGGCGCCGGCGATGGCCGCCCCGGTTGCATCCTGGTGGCGTCGGCTTCGTTCTGGGAGGGCGTGGACGTTCCCGGCGAATCGCTGCAGCTGGTGATCATCGACAAGCTGCCGTTCCCGCCGCCCGGCGATCCGCTGGTCGAAGCGCGTGGACAGCGGCTGGAGTCGCAGGGCCGCAGCCCGTTCAACGACTACTTCATTCCGGAAGCGGCGGTGGCGCTGAAGCAGGGTGCCGGCCGGCTGATCCGCCGGGAGAGCGACCAGGGCCTGCTGGTGGTGGGCGACACGCGCCTGGTGCAGATGGGATACGGCCGCAGGCTGCTGGCGGCCCTGCCGCCGATGCGCCGTTTGAATGACGATGCGGAATTCGAAGAGGCGCTGGCGGCGCTGGCGTCGGTCTCCACATCGCGCTAGTGCTCCCCATGTGAAGAAGCCCGGCTTGGCCGGGCTTCTTCACACTGACCAGGACACCTGGGAATCGCAGCGGCGATTCCCGGGTGGACTCACCAGAGCTTCCACCATGGGTCCTTGGTGCCCTTGAAGCCGCGGCTCAAGTACTCGCTGGACGGATAGTTCTTCTCCAGCACCCGACGCGTGTCGTCGCGCAGCTGCGCCATGCCCAGCGCGTCGTACGAGCGCACCAGGATGAACAGGGCCTCTTCGAGCGCCGGGACGTCGCGGTAGTCCTGCAACGCGGACTGCGCGCGGTTGATCGCCGCCACATAGGCGCCGCGGCTGTAATAGAAGCGGGCCACGTGCACTTCGTACTGCGCCAGCGAATTGACGATGTACGTCATGCGCGACTTGGCATCGGGCGTGTACTTGGAGTCGGGAAAGCGCGCGACCAGGTCACGGAAGGACTCGAACGATTCCTTGGCCGCTTTCTGGTCACGCTCGGACAGGTCCTGCTTCGAGATGAACGAGAACAGGCCCAGGTTGTCGTTGAAGTTGACGATGCCCTTCAGGTACAGCGCGTAGTCCAGCGCCGGGCTCGCCGGGTGCAGCTTGATGAAGCGGTCCAGCGTCGCCTGCGCCTGGGCCTGGTCGCCCGCCTTGTAATGGGCGTAAGCGCGGTCCAGCTGCGCCTGCTGCGCCAGCATCGTGCCGGCCGCGCGGCCTTCGAGTTTCTCGAACAGCGGGATGGCCTTGTCGTAGGCGCCCGAGCTCATCTCGTCGCGCGCCTCGGCGTAGATCCGGTTGGGGCTCCACGTCGCGGTCTTGTCCTCCTCCTTCATGCTGGAGCAGGCCGCGAGCAGTGAAGCCGCGAACAGGACAGGGAACACCGATAATTTGCCTCGAAGGACCACGCGCAACTCTCTTTAGGAAGGGCCAAGCCATTATATCGACCGACGCATTGCCACCCACCGAGGACGCCCTCGAGGAACCCGGGCCCGAGGCGGAAATCCGCCCTTTCGTGGTCGACCGCGCCATGCACGGCCAGCGGCTGGACCGCGCGCTCGCCCACCTGGCGCCCGAGTTCTCGCGCAGCTATTTGCAGCAGCTGATCGAAGCCGGTGCCGTGCGCATCGGCACCGGCGGGCCGCTGAAGGCATCCCAGAAGGTGAAGGCCGGCGACGCGGGTGCGATCGAGTTGCGGCCGACGCCGCAAAGCCAGGCCTTCCTGCCCGAAGACCTGCCGCTGGACGTCGCCTTCGAGGACGAACACCTGCTGGTGGTCCACAAGCCGGCCGGGCTGGTGGTGCATCCGGCTCCCGGCAACTGGAGCGGCACCTTGCTGAACGCACTGCTGGCGCGCGATGCCGGCGCGCGCAACCTGCCGCGCGCCGGCATCGTGCACCGGCTCGACAAGGACACGAGCGGCCTGATGGTCGTGGCGCGCACCCGCGCCACGATGGACAAGCTGGTGGCGATGATCGCCGCGCGCGAGGTGGCCAGGCAATACCTGGCGCTGGCGCATCGCCCGTGGCAAGGGCCGGCCCAGCGCCGGGTGGATGCGCCGATCGGGCGGGATCCCCGCAATCGGCTGCGCATGACGGTGGTCGACCTGCAGCGGCATTCCGGCAAGTCGGCGGCCACCGTCTTCGAACTGCTGGAGCAGGCCGAAATGGGCTGCGCGGTGCTGGGCACGCTGGAGACCGGCCGCACGCACCAGATCCGCGTCCACATGGCGCACATCGGCCATCCGCTGGTGGGCGACGCCCTCTATGGCGGCGGCCCGGCGGGCGGACTCGAGCGCCAGGCGCTGCACGCCTTCCGGCTTGCGTTCACGCATCCCGTGACCGGCGCGCCGCTGACCTTCCACGCCCCGCTGCCCCCGGACTTGCGGGCGGCGTGGACCGGCTGGGGGCTGCGATACAATGAGTCGGAATGGCTCACAAGCCAGCCCGCGGCGGCAGCCATCCATGGCCAGTCCGCTCCGGGAACCGCGTAGCGCGGCCTGGGAGGGCAAAGCGCTGCAGCGAACCAGATCAGCCCCTGGCCCAGAACAGCGACGCGCCCCGGGCGCGTCCTCCAGCAAGACAAGACCATGAACACGGCGGATGCCAAGCGCGTGCTCGAAACCGCGCTGATCTGCACGCAGCAGCCGCTGCCGGTGCGAGAGCTGCGCGTGCTGTTCGAAGACGAGCTCGGCGCGGACACCCTCAAGGACCTGCTGGCGCAGCTGCAGCTGGAATGGGCCCAGCGCGGCGTCGAGCTGGTGTGCGTGGCAAGCGGCTGGCGCTTCCAGAGCCGCCCCGAGATGCGCGAGTACCTCGACCGCCTGCACCCGGAAAAGCCGCCGCGCTACAGCCGCGCCGTGCTCGAGACGCTGGCCATCATCGCCTACCGGCAACCGGTGACGCGCGGCGACATGGAAGACATCCGCGGCGTCACCATCAACAGCCAGATCCTCAAGCAGCTGGAAGACCGCGGCTGGGTCGAGGTGATAGGCCACCGCGAAGCGGCCGGCCGGCCAGCGCTCTACGCCACCACGCGCCAGTTCCTCGACGATCTGGGCATTGCTTCGCTCGACCAGCTGCCCGAGCTGCAGAGCCCGACCCAGCAAGGCGTGTTCGAGGCGCTGGCCGCCTCCGTCGAGCCGCAGCCCGAGCTTGCCATGGACGGCGACGCTCCCGCCGACGAACCCAGCCCCGCCGCGCCCGAAGCGGCCGCCGTCACGAATCCTGAACCAGCACCAGAACCTGCGGCAGCGGGGACCGGCCAGGAGGCCGGCGACGCCGACGCTACCGAAGCCATCGAGACCTGAAGCATGACCGAACCCACTGACGCCACGGCGCCGCCGCCCGACGACACCGCCACCGAGGCAGACAAGCGC
>JAQGMY010000149.1 GCA_028292105.1 Ramlibacter sp. | reverse complement strand
CTGGTTGATGAACACGTCCAGCTCCGGGCCACCTTCCCACCAGCCGGGGTAGTAGTAGAACGGCGCCACCTTGTTGAGCCCGAGTTTCAGGTCGTCGTAGGGCCCGACCCACTCCGCCGCGTCGATGGTGCCCTTCTCCAGCGCCGGGTAGATGTCGCCTCCCGGGATGTTCTGCGGCACGCCGCCCATGCGCTCGAGCACCTTGCCGGCGAAGCCGCCGATGCGCATCTTCATGCCCTTGAGGTCGGCGACGCTCTTGATCTCCTTGCGGAACCAGCCGCCCATCTGGGCGCCGGTGTTGCCGCACGGGAAGCTGATGATGTTGTACTTGGCGTAGAACTCGCGCATCAGCTTCAGGCCGTTGCCCTCGAAGGTCCACGCGCTCATCTGCCGGCTGTTCAGGCCGAACGGGATGGCGCCGCCGATGGCGAAGGTCTCGTCCTTGCCGAAGAAGTAATACGGCGCGGTGTGCGCGGCTTCGATGGAGCCGCCCTGCACCGCGTCGACCACGCCGAAAGCCGGCATCAGTTCGCCGGCGGCGTGCACGGAGATCTCGAACTTGCCGCCCGACATCGCCCTGACCTGGTGCGCGAAAGTTTCGGCACCGCCGTAGATGGTGTCCAGGCTCTTGGGAAAGCTGGAGGCGATGCGCCAGCGCACGGTGGCCTGCGCATGGACGGCGGGGGCGACACCCGCGGCGAGGATGCCCGCGATGCCGGCGGTCTTGAGGACGAAACGACGTTCCATGGATCTGGTCTCCTTGCTGCCTACGCGCGGATGATGCGGGCACCGCCATTTTGCAAGCTTGCAGCACGCTGGCATGGCCGCCGAGGGCTTTCCCTGAACCCGGCATCGACCACCGCTTTCGTCATTCCCGCGCAGGCGGGAATGACGGAACTAGCCGACGACCTTCAGGTTCGGCGTCGGTCGCACGACCAGATCGCCGAAGCGGGCCTGGATCGAAGCCTCGATGCCGGCCGCGTCCAGCCCTTGCAGCGCCAGCAGCTTGGCCGGATCGCCATGGGGGGTGTAGTCGTCGCGCAGGCCCAGTTGCAGCACCGGCTTGACGACCCGCGCCGCCTGCAGCGCCTCCAGCACGGCACTGCCGGCGCCGCCCATGACGGCGCCCTCTTCCAGCGTCACCAGGGCCTCGTGCGAGGCGGCCACCTGCAGCAGCAGCTCGGTGTCCAGCGGCTTGGCCCAACGCATGTTCACCACCGTCAGGTCCAGGCGCTCGGCCGCCTGCAGCGCGGGATGCAGCAGCGGCCCGAAAGCCAGCACCGCGACCTTCTGGCCCTGGCGGCGCTGCTCGCCCTTGCCGAAAGGCAGCGCCTGCAGCCCGGGCTCCACCGCCACGCCGACACCGGCGCCCCGCGGATAGCGCACCGCCACCGGGTGGTCCTGCTGGAACGCGGTGGTCAGCAGCTTGCGGCACTCGTTCTCGTCGGCCGGACAGGCGATGCTCACGTGCGGGATGCAGCGCAGGAACGGGATGTCGTAGGCACCGGCGTGGGTCGGGCCGTCGGCGCCGACCAGGCCGGCACGATCGAGTGCGAACACCACCGGCAGGTTCTGCAGGGCGACGTCGTGGATCAACTGGTCGTAGCCGCGCTGCAGGAAGGTCGAATAGATCGCCACCACCGGCTTCAGCCCCTCGCAAGCCAGGCCGGCTGCGAAGGTCACGGCATGCTGTTCGGCGATGCCGACGTCGTAGTAGCGCTCGGGGAAGCGCTGCTGGAATTCGACCATGCCGGAGCCTTCGCGCATGGCCGGCGTGATGCCCACCAGCCGCTGGTCCTGCGCCGCCATGTCGCACAGCCAGGTGCCGAACACCTGCGTGAACGTCGGCTTGGCCGTCGTGGTGGCCTTCACCAGGCCCACCGCCGGATCGAACTTGCCGGGCCCGTGATAGGCCACCGGGTCCGCCTCCGCCAGCTTGTAACCCTGGCCCTTCTTGGTGACCACGTGCAGGAACTGCGGACCCTTCAGCTGCTTGATGTTCTCGAGCGTGGGGATCAGCGACTCGAGATCGTGCCCGTCGATGGGCCCGATGTAGTTGAAGCCGAATTTCTCGAACAGCGTGGCCGGCACCACCATGCCCTTGGCGTGTTCCTCGAAGCGCTTGGCCAGCTCGAACAGCGGCGGCGCCACGTGCAGCACCTTCTTGCCGATGTCCTTGGCGGCCGCATAGAAACGACCGCTCATGAGTTGCGCCAGGTAGCGGTTCAGCGCGCCGACCGGCGGGCTGATCGACATGTCGTTGTCGTTCAGGATCACCAGCAGGTCGGTCTCCGCCACGCCGGCGTTGTTCAGCGCCTCGAAGGCCATGCCGGCGCTCATCGCACCGTCGCCGATCACCGCGACGCAGTGGCGCTGTTCGCCCTTCAGCCGCGCGGCCACCGCCATTCCCAGGGCGGCCGAGATGCTGGTGGACGAATGGGCCGTGCCGAAGGTGTCGTACTCGCTTTCCGCACGCTGCGGAAAACCGGCCAGGCCGCCAAGTTGCCGCAGCGACGCCATGCGGTCGCGGCGGCCGGTCAGGATCTTGTGCGGGTAGGTCTGGTGGCCCACGTCCCAGACGATGCGGTCGAACGGCGTGTTGTAGACGTAGTGCAGCGCGATGGTCAGTTCCACCGTGCCCAGGTTGGAGCTCAGGTGGCCACCGGTGCGCGCCACCGATTCGAGCACGTAGGCGCGGAGCTCCTCGGCCAGCAGCCCCAGCTGCGCGCGTGGCAGCCGGCGCAGGTCGGCCGGGTCGTTGATGGCTTCGAGCAGCGTGGACATGTTGTTTTCAGTTCTCCCGATGCACGACCGTTTCGGCCAGTTCCAGCAGCGCGCGCGTGTCCGCCAGCCCGGTGGTGGCCAGCGCGGCGCGCGCCTGCTCCAGCAGTTCGGCAGCATAAGCGCGGGCCCGGTCCAGGCCCAGCATCGACACGTAGGTCGGCTTGTCCTGCGCCGCATCCTTGCCGGCTGTCTTGCCCAGTGTCGCCGAATCCGCCGTCACATCGAGGATGTCGTCGACCACCTGGAAGGCCAGCCCCAGGGCGCGGCCGTAGCCTTCCAGTCCCGCCAGGGCCTGCGCCGGCGCCTCGCCGCAGGCCGCCCCCATCATCACGCTGGCCTGCAGCAGCGCGCCGGTCTTGAGGCGGTGCATGTGGCGCAATTCGTCTTCCGTGAGCGACTTTCCCACGGCGGCGAGGTCGATCGCCTGGCCGCCTGCCATTCCGGCGCCACCGGCAGCCAGCGCCAGCAGCCGGCACAGCCGCGCCTGGGTGCGATCGGGAATCCGGGCATCGTCGGGAGCGAGCAGCTGGAACGCCAGCGCCTGCAGCGCATCGCCGGCAAGCAGCGCGGTGGCTTCCCCGAAAGCGACGTGGACCGTCGGCTTGCCGCGCCGCAGCACGTCGTTGTCCATGCAGGGCAGGTCGTCGTGCACCAGGGAGTAGGCGTGGATCAGTTCCACGGCGCAGGCTGCGCGCAGTGCCGCCCCGCCATTGCCGCCGACGGCGTCCGAGGCGCCGAGCACCAGCAGCGGCCGCAGCCGCTTGCCGCCATCCAGCACGGCGTAGCGCATCGCATCGCCAAGGCGCGCCGGCGCGTCACTGGGCACCCAGGCGGACAGCGCCTGTTCGACCTGCTCGAGTCGTTCGGACGACCACTCCTTCAGCTGGAAGCTCACTCGCTCGCCCACGGTTTGAGGACGCCGGCGTCCAGCACCTTGATCTGTTCTTCGACGGCCTGCAGCTTGTCGCGGCAGAACTTCAGCAGCTCGGCGCCGCGTTCGTAGCCCGCGAGCAGCTGCTCGAGCGGAAGCTGCCCGGACTCGATGAGGCCGGTGAGCTGCTCCAGCTCTTGCATCGCAGCTTCATAGCTGGCGGGGGGTTGGAAAGGCGGCTTGGACATGCAATTGATTTCTCTTGAGCAGCGATTTTAGGCGGGCGGGCCCGGGGGCCCAGACTGCCCGGACCCCCCGGGGTAGAATCGTCCTCCTTTGTCGCGCTCCCAAGCGCGGCCCTGTCCCCTTCATAGGGGGAGTCTCTAGGTCAGGTGAAATGTCTGATTTAAGTCTTCAGCTACAGCAGGCCGCAAGCCAGTTATCCGTTTCCAGCTATTTCGACGCAGCGCTGTTCAAGCGCGAAATGGAGCGCATCTTCCAGCAAGGGCCCCGCTATCTGGGGCACGAGCGGATGGTTCCCGAAATCGGCGACTACTGCACCCTCCACCAGGAGGGTGAGGGCCGCGCCTTGCTGCGCACCCCCAACGGGGTAGAGCTGATCTCCAACGTCTGCCGGCACCGGCAGGCGGTGATGCTGCGCGGGCGCGGCTCGGTCAACGGCACGCCGTCCTCGGGCGGCAACATCGTGTGCCCGTTGCACCGCTGGACCTACAGCGCCGGCACTGGCGCCAGGGCGGGCAGCCTGCTGGGCGCGCCGCATTTCGCCGTCGATCCCTGCCTGAACCTCAACAACTACCGGATCCAGGAGTGGAACGGCCTGCTGTTCGAGGACAACGGCTACGACGTCGCGCGGGCTCTGGCCAAGCTCGGCCCGCATGCCGACCTGGACTTTTCCGGCTATGTGTTCGATCGCGCGCACGTCCACGAGGTCGACTACAACTGGAAGACCTTCATCGAGGTCTACCTCGAGGACTACCACGTCGGCCCCTTCCATCCGGGCCTGGGCAACTTCGTCACCTGCGACGACCTGCGCTGGGAATTCGGCCGCGAATACTCGCTGCAGACCGTGGGCGTCGCCGGCGCGCTGGGCAAGGCGGGTTCGGACGTGTACCGCAAGTGGCACGACGAGGTGCTGCGCTACCAGCAGGGCCGGCCGCCCAAGCAGGGCGCCATCTGGCTCACGCTGTACCCGAACGTGATGCTGGAGTGGTACCCCAACGTGCTGGTGGTCTCCACGCTCTACCCGAAGGGCCCGAGCAAGACGCTGAACGTGGTGGAGTTCTTCTATCCGGAAGAGATCGCCGCCTTCGAGCGCGAATTCGTCGAAGCCCAGCAGGCCGCCTACATGGAGACCTGCGTCGAGGACGACGAGATCGCGCTGCGCATGGACGCCGGCCGCAAGGCCCTGATGGAGCGCGGCGACAACGAGATCGGCCCCTACCAGAGCCCGATGGAAGACGGGATGCAGCACTTCCACGAGTGGTACCGCGAGGCCATGGGGCCGCACGCGCTGTTCTGAAACCTGCTTCCGGGATGCAGGCGCTGTGGATGCTCGCGGCGTCGCTGTTCTTCGCCACCATGGCGGTGTGCGTGAAGGTCGCCTCGGCCTGGTTCAACCCTGCCGAGCTGGTCTTCTACCGCGGCCTGATCGGCATGGTGGTGATGTGGATCTGGGCGCGGTCGCGGCGCGAGACCCTGCGCACGCGCTACATCGGCATGCACAGCTGGCGCAGCCTCATCGGCGTGCTGTCGCTGGGCGCCTGGTTCTATGCGATCGGCCTGCTGCCGTTGGCCACCGCCATGACGCTCAACTACATGAGCAGCGTCTGGGTGGCGGCTTTCCTGGTTGGCGGCGCCCTCGTGGCGTGGAATCCGCGGACGGGCGCAGCGGTGCCCGAGCGCCAGGGCCCGCTCGCCCTGACCGTCCTGGCCGGCTTTGCCGGCGTCGTGCTGATGCTGCGTCCGACCATCGAGCAGCACCAGGTCTTTGCCGGATTGATCGGGCTGCTGTCCGGACTGCTGTCTGCGCTGGCCTACCTGCAGGTGATGGCGCTGGGCAAGATCGGCGAGCCCGAAGTGCGCACCGTCTTCTACTTCGCCGCCGGCTCGGCAGTGGCTGGTGCGGTCGCGATGACGGCCACCGGCGTCTCGCCGTGGGATTGGGGCCATGCAGCGTGGTTGGTTCCGATGGCGCTGCTGGCCTCGCTGGGCCAGTGGTGCATGACCCGCGCGTACAGCCAGGGGGCGACGCTGGTGGTCGCCAACCTGCAGTACTCGGGCATCGTCTTCGGCGCCATCTACAGCCTGCTGCTGTTCGGTGAACACCTGCCGTGGCTCGGGTGGGCCGGCATGGCGCTGATCGTCGCCAGCGGGGTGGCGGCGACGGTGTTGCGGAATCGGGCGGCGCCGGACGCACCAGGCGAAGAGCACTGAACCCCGTGGTGCACGCGCAGGCGGGGGGCCGGAGCTTTGAAGGTGCGCTGGCGGCGCAGTGGATGCGGACGCTCTGGACTCCCGCCTCCGCGGGAATGACGGGAGCGGCGGGAATGACGGCGGGAGGGAATGACGGGACAATACGTCCCATGTACACGCTTCTCATCTCCGCCGAACAACTGAAGGACCTGCAGGATGCCAAGGCGCGCCTGATGGTCTTCGATTGCTCCTTCGACCTGATGGATCCGGCCAGCGGCGAGAAGCGCTATCTCGAGTCGCACATCCCGGGCGCGGTGTACGCGAACCTGGACACGGCGCTCAGCGAGAAGGGGCAGCCCGACGCCAACGGCCATGTGCAGACGCCGGCCGACGCCGCATCGGGCGGCCGGCATCCGCTGCCGGGCCGCGAACGCTTTGCCAGCTGGCTCTCCAGCGTCGGCTTCGCGAACGACATGCAGGCAGTGGTCTACGACCGCAACGGCGCCAATTACTGCGGCCGCCTGTGGTGGATGTTGAAGTGGATCGGCCACGACGCGGTGGCAGTGCTGGATGGCGGCCTCCAGGCCTGGCAGGCGTCCGGCGGCGCGGTCGCGGCCGGCACCGAGCCTTCGCACTTCCAGTCCAACTTCGAACCGGGCGAGCCGCTGCGCCGGCTGGTGGGCACCGACGAAGTCCGGCGCCACCTCGGCGAAGCCGGCCAGACGCTGGTCGACGCCCGGGCGCCGCAGCGCTTTCGCGGCGAGGTGGAGCCGCTCGATCCGGTCGCCGGCCACATCCCCGGCGCACTGAACCGTCCGTTCGCCCAGAACATCGGTGCCGACGGCAAGTTCAAGCCGCCGGCGCAGCTGCGCAGCGAGTTCGAGCAGCTGCTCGCCGGCCGCGACCCGGCGTCCGTCGTTCATCACTGCGGCAGCGGCGTCAGCGCGGTCCCGAACGTGATCGCGATGGAGCTCGCCGGCTTTGCGCCGAGCGGCCTGTACGCCGGCAGCTGGAGCGAGTGGTGCCGCGACCCCAGGCTGCCGGTCGAAAAGGGCTAGAGCCTGGGCGTCAGAGAGACGCGCCCTGCTGCACCGGCAGGTGCTCGGGCGACTGCACGTGCTCGGGGCGCACGCCGATACCGACACCGTAGGCCGGGATCGCCCGCAGCAGGGCGAAGCGGTTCAGCAGCTTCAGCGCAAAAGGCATGCGCGGCACCTCGGTGCGTTCGAGCAGCGGCCGGATCATGTTGTCCTGCGCCGCCACCTGCACCGCCTGGATCACGCGCGTGGGCCACAGCCGGCGCTGCTGCACGCGCGCCAGCCACGGCGTCAGGTCACGCACGCGGGCGTCGGCCAGCGGCCCCGCCAGCAGGTTGGCGGTGGCCACCGCGTCCTGCACGGCGAGATTGATGCCGACCCCGCCGATCGGTGACATGGCGTGCGCTGCATCGCCGATGAACAGCAGGCCGGGCTGCCACCAGCGCTGCAGGCGGTCCACGCTCACGCTCAGCAACTTCACCGCATCCCACGACGGCAACTCGGCGGCGACGCGGTCGGCGAATTGCGGCACCAGCCGGACCAGGTCCTGCCGGAAGGCTTCGATGCCGCGTGTGCGCAGCGCGTCGGCCCCGCCCTTGCGGATCACGAAGGCGCACTGCCAGTAGCTGCCTCGGTCGATCAGCGCCATGAAGCCGCCGGCGCCGATGCGGCCGCCGCTGCCGGCCGGGTCCGTCGCCCGCCTGGCGATGCGCATCCACATCACGTCGATGGGCGCACGGAGCTCGCGCACGGCCAGCCCGGAGGCACCGCGCAAGACCGAGTCGCGTCCATCGCAGCCGACGACCAGGTCGGCGCGGATCTCCAGCGGGCCGTCCGGTCCGATCGCCCGCACGCCGGTCACGCGGCCGTCAGCGCGCACCAGCTCGCGGGCCTGCGTGCGCATCAACAGCTGAAAGCCGGGATACGCCTGCGCGTGGTCGCGCAGGAAATCGAGGAAGTCCCACTGCGGCACCATGGCGATGAAGGGACAGCGGGTGCCCAGGCGCCGGAAATCGGCAATGCGGGCCTGCTCGCTGCCGACGGTGACCGTGAGTTCATCGACCCGGTCGTGCGGGCGCTGCAGGAAGGCCTCGAGGATCCCGAGTTCATGCAGCACCTGCAGGGTCGAGGGATGCACCGTGTCGCCGCGGAAGTCGCGCAGGAAGTCGGCGTGCTTTTCCAGCACGACGACGTCGACGCCGGCGCGCGCGAGCAGCAATCCGAGCATCATGCCGGCCGGCCCGCCGCCGGCGATGCAGCAACGCGTGGAGAGAAAAGAGGAAGGGAGTGGCGGCACGGCCAGCGCAGCGTAGCCCGCTGCGCTGCCGCGCGCAATCCGTCAGCGGCGGCCGACCGCGCTGTTGGGAGTGGTGTTCGCGCTGCCTTCGGGTGCGGCTGAACCGCTGCCCATCGACGTGCCGCTGCCAGGCGTGGCTGCCGCCTGGCCCGCGTTCAAACCGCCGTTCAGGCCGCCACCGGGCGTGGCAGTCTGGCTGCGCCCGCCCGCCTCCGAGAGGCCCTTGCCGGTGGTGCCAGGCATCGCGTCGCCGCCCGACGATCCGGTGTGCGGCGCCGACCCGGCGATGCCCGAGGGGCCGCCGGGCGGACCGTCAGGGGCGACCGGGGTCGTGGTGACGGTGGCGTTGCCCGTTCCCGGATTGCCAGGCGCGTTCGGATTCGAAGACACCTCCTTGCTGCATGCGCCCAGGCCCAGGGCGCACACAGCCGCGACACTCGCGAGCAGCCAGCTGCGCTGCGCCATCGCTCAGCGGGAGGCGGAAGCCGCGCCGGTGCTGCCCGAAGCGCTGGAGCCCGTGGTGCCAGAAGTGCCGGAGGAGCCGCTGGTGCCGCCCGCGCCGGAGCCGGTGGTGCCGCCCGCGCCCATCGAGGTGCCGCTGCCGGTGCTGCCCGTCGTGCCGCCCATGGCAGAACCGGTGCCCGTCGTCGAGCCTGCGCCGGTGGTGGTGTCGGTGCTGCCGCCGGTCGCACCGGTGGTGCCGCCCGCGCCGCCGGTGCCGGAGGTGCCCATCGAGCCGGAGCCGGTGGTGCCGCCGGCGGTGGTGCTGCTGGTGGTGTCGCTGGGCGAGGTGGTGGTGGACGGCGTGGTGCTGGACGAAGACGACGAGGTCGAACCCGCACCGGCGCCAGCGTCGTTCTTCTTGCCACAGGCGGACAGGGACAGGGCAGCCATCAGGGCCAGGGCGGCGCATTGCGCGATCGGGGATTTGATCATGGGAACTCCTTCAGAATTGTCGAGATAAGAGTGGGAAGACAGCGTTTTCCCCACTGCCTTCCGGTTTACTTTAGTGGCGCGACGTTCCGGACGTGTCGGCTCCCACTGTCGAAGGCTGTAGGACAAGGCACGGCCGCCGGCCGGTCGTTTTTCACGCCAGCGCGGATGCCAGCGCGTCTTCGCGCAACGCTTCAGAAACGGAGCGCAATTCCTCCCGCCGCACCGTGATCGCACGGCCGAGCGCCTGCAGGTCCACCCGGGACGCCAGCGCGCGATTGAACACCTGCTCGCGCTCCTTGCGCACGTGCCGCTCGACATACTCGGCCAGCACGAAGACCCTGGCGTCGTACAACTCGTCATCCGCGGGAGCCGCCAGGATCTGCGCGACGAACTCCCGCTGGCTGCCGTGCTGGTCTTCGGCTTCGTCCACGACGCCACCGTCGTGCAGCGCCTCGCGCACCGCCGGATAGAACAGTTCTTCTTCCAGCCGCGCATGGATCGTGAGCTCCATGCAGATCTCTTCGGCCAGCGCGCGGCGCTTGAGCGCCACGGCATGCGTGCGCACCAGTTCGCGGTAGCTCTCGAACATCGCATGCACCGTCAGGTGGTCGGCGTCGAGCAGGTCGATGGCGTCGGGAGATTGTTTTTTCATGGTGTGCTTCTCCTCGCCGCTTCAGGACTGTCCGCCGGTTTCCGACTTCGTCTTCTGGAACTGCTTCATGACGCCGGCCGCGGGCGAGCCGCGGTTGGCGCCGGTGGCGGCCGGCTGGGTGCCCGCCCCCTGCCGGGCTGGCGGCTTGCGGCGGGGGCTGGTGTCCGCCTTGTCGGTTGGTAGCTTGGGTGATGTCGCCATGCGAGACCTTTCGTTCCTCGTCACTCTAGGCCAGCCGGTGCACGGGTGTGTCAGTGCGCGGACGGCACCGCTGTAGGAGCGCGGCGTTCAACGATTCGCCCGGACACGGCGCTTGCGTTCGTAAGCGGCCATCAGCGGCGTCACCGAAACCCCGTGGACGACGATGGAGGTCGCCACCACCGACAAGGTGAGAACGACGAGCTGGTCGGCCAGCGGCCGCGCCAGCCCGTGATTGATGGCGTACATCAGGTAGTAGATCGAGCCGACGCCGCGGATCCCGAACCAGCCGAGCAGCCAGCGCTGGCTGCGCGACACCGAGGATCGCGCCAGGCCGACCGCGACGGCCAACGGCCGGATCACCAGCAGCAGCAGCGGGACGAACCACCACGCCGCCTGCTGCCACGGCACGGCCCACAACAAGGCGCCGATGGCGATCACGATCACGACTTCGCCGATGCGCTCGATCTGTTCGTTGAAGCCGAGCACGGCCTGCGCCATGAAGGAAGGTGCGTGCTCCGGATGCACGGCCATGTTCTCCACTGCGGTGCGGTCGCCGCTGGCGACGGCCTGGTCCACCGGCGCCTTGCTGTCGTCGCTGTGGCCGCCGCGCTGCTGCAGGCGCCGCAAGGCAACGCCGGCGGCAAAGACCGCGAGGAAACCGTAGGCGTGCAGCAGCAGGGCGCAGCCGTACGAGAGGCCCACGAGCCCGAGTGCGAGGAAGTCATCCAGGCCTACCGCTTCCTTGTGCTCGCGCCGCAGGTAGAGCACCAGTTGCCCGATGGCCATGCCCAGGGCCCAGCCGGTCAGCAGGCCGGCGCCGGTGGCCCAGAACACGTCGACCACCAGCCAGCGCCAGCCAAAGCTGCCGAGGTCATGCAGCCCGAGCAGGCCGAGCCCGAGCATCACCAACGGGAAGGCGGAGCCGTCGTTGAGGCCGCCCTCCCCGGTCAGCGCGAATCGCAGCTTGTCGGTGTCGCCCGGCTGCTGCAACTGCACCTCTGAGGCGAGCACCGGATCGGTGGGAGCGAGGATGGCGCCGAGCAGGATGCACGCGCCCAGCGGCAGCGGCAGGAACAGCCAGGCCACAGCGGTGATCAACGCCACCGTCACCACCATCGAATTCAGCGCCAGCCGCACCGGCAGCGCCCACTGGCGGTCGCCGAGACGCCGGCTGAGCTTCAGTCCCGCGGTGAACAGCGACAGCAGCACGACCACCTCGGCCATCCGCTCGAGGATGTGCGCGTGCGCTGGCAGCTCCACCCGCACCAGGTCCAGCCCCAGCGGACTGACGCCCAGGCCGACGAGCACGTACAGCATCGCCGTCGACAGTGGCAGCCGCCGGAGCACGCTGCCGCCCAGCGCCATCAGCACCAGCAGCAGTCCGACGATCACGGACCAGAGCGCAAAATCCATCGACGCGATGGTCGGGGCACGGTCCAGTCGCGCGTGTGGGGAAATGCCGCTTTCGTGCCGAGCGGCGCAGGGAGCGGGGAAAGGTACGCAGCGGAGCTGCGCACCCTACCGGCGTGGGTCAGAGGCGCCCGAGTGCGGCCAGCAGGGCCTTGCGCACCGTCGGGAACTGGTGCACGTCGCCGTGGCCGGCACCGGTCACCCGCAGCAGTTGCGCCGACTGCATGGCGCTGCAAAGCTTCTCGCTGTGGTGGATCGGGATCAGCGTGTCCTTCTCGCCGTGGATCAACATCACCGGGCCGAGCAGCTTGGCGGCGTGCTGCAGGGTATGCAGCGGGTAGCGAAGCACCTGCATCGGGACCCACGGGTACAGCTCGGCCGCCAGCGCCTGCATGCTGCTGTACGGCGATACCAGCAGCGTCAGGTCGGGGGCATGGCCGGCGGAACACAGTTGCGCCGCGAGCCCGGCCGCCAGGCCGGTGCCGAGCGACTGCCCCGAGATCACCACCCGCTTGCCCTGGTACATGGGCGCGAAGTGCTGCCAGACGGCGTCGACGTCGGCATGCAGCTGCTCTTCGCTTTCGATCTGCCCGCTGCTCTTGCCGAAGCCCCGGTAGTCGAACATCACGACATCGAAGTTGGCCTCGCGGAACGCGTCGAGTTCCACGAACCACTTCTTCAGGTTGCCGGAGTTGCCGTGCAGGAAGAAGAACACGCCGCGCGGGTCCGGGCGCCGCAGGTGCGCGACCGACAGCCGTGCACCAGGGACATCGATAAAGAACTCGCGCGTGTCCGGGTCGGTGCAGATGGGCTCGTCCAGCGGCAAGGCGTCCGGCTCGAACAGCAGCCGCTCCTGGCGGAACCACAGCCATCCGATGGCGCCGGCGTAGACGGCCCCGACGGCCAGCAGCAGGGAGGCGGAGAAGATGGCGTAAACCATGCTGCCTCCGCCCCTGATCGCCCTAGCGGCCGCGTTTTGCATCTGGGTCGCTCGGGCCGTTGCGGTCCGACAGGCCGGCGCCAGGGGCACCGAGCTCGCCGGCATCGCTGGGGTGCTTCTCGTCGCGCGTGCGGCCGGCACCGGTCACCTTGCCGCGCGGGTGGAGCATGTCGGTGCCGTCGTCGAAGTTGAGCGTTTCGCCGGCCACCGGTGCAGACCCGCTTTCCTGCGGATTGCGATCGTTGACGCCGCTGGGCGCCACCAGGTCAGGCTGCCTGTCGCTGGTCAGGCCGATCTTGCCCGGGCCGTCGCCGCGGTAGTCCTGGCCGGACTGGGAGTCCGCACTGGAAGCCACGCCCTTTTCCTCGGCAGCACGAGGCGGCACTTCGGGGATGGCATCCTCCTTGGTGTTGATGCCGCTGCCCCGGGCAGACGCCTGGCCGTCGGTCGACAGACGATCGGGCGAGGGTCGGTCCTTGTCCGTGTGCGGGATCCCGTCGCGGGATTGTTCCTGGTTGGGCATGTCGGACTCCTTTGCTGCTGCTGGTGGACTTCTGCGGGCCTTTCGCCCGCCATGCCTTGCAGTGTTTGCCTGCTGCGAACGGCAGACCTGTCGGTACGCCCCGGTGAGTTGCGTAGGAAACTGTCGCGGCAGCCGGCAGGACCGCGAGGCTGGAGCCGACTGACGCTATCGTGTCGGGTAGAGAGAAAGGATGCGCTCGCGCTCCGGCGGCCCCATGTGCAGCCCTTGCACGAAGTACCGCTCGAGCGAGCCGTACCTGGCATCGACTTCGCGGAACGCGGCGTGCAGGAAAGAGGGCTGCACGCGCCACAGCACTTCCATGGCCGCGCGCGGCAGCCCCATGCGCGAGCCTTCCGGCAAATGCAGGCGCTCGTTGGTCAGGAGGTAGTCGTGCAACACCTGTGCGTCCGTGGCGCCCATCGCCTTCAGCAGCAACGCGGCTGCGAAGCCGGTTCGGTCCTTGCCCGCGGTGCAGTGGAAGACCGTCGGCTCGTTCGACGCCAGCAGGTACTGGAAGAACTCGGCGAAGCG
>JAQGMY010000287.1 GCA_028292105.1 Ramlibacter sp. | reverse complement strand
GCGCGCGCCGCCTGCACGACCAGGACAAGAGCGGCTGGCTGCAGTTGATCTGGCTGATCCCGTTCGTGGGCTGGGCCGTGATGATCTACTTCATGGTGCAACCCACCGGGCCGGCCAACAGGTACGGTGATGGTCCGGCGCTGCCCGCGGCCGATGTGGCGCCGTTGCCGCCCGGGGCGGTCTGATCAGTAGGTGATCAGGACGGCCCGCGTCACCGTCCCGGTGCACGCGGCGCCGCCCGCTGCATTGCACGTTCCCGACTGATTCGCCGGGATCGTAGCGGTCACGTTGAACGTCTGTGTCACGCCGGTCCCGACACTGCCAGGGCTGCTGTTCGTCAACGAGTAGGCGAGCCCCAACACTTTGTCGTTGACGCCAGCGATCGGCGTGTCGAATCCCAGGCTATAGCTTGTCGTTCGCGTGCACCGGAGCTGGTATCCCTTGGTGCCGCCAGGCGCCGTGGTGGAGAAAGACGTGTAGGTGATGGTCAGGGGCGTGACCGTGCTCCACGTCAACGCGCACGAGGCGAGGATGGTCGTCGACAGCTGGACGACGTCCGAGCCGCGAATCACGCCGTTGCTGTCCGCCACGCCGATGGTCACGGTATCCGTATAGGTTCCCGGCGGCGCGGTGTTCATCCCCCCCGTGATCCGAAAACAGTAGCTGCGACTGGCCAGCGGATTGGGATTCGTCGTCGTGTCGTTATTCTTGGTGTTGGTGTTCGTCAAGGTGATCACCGTCCCCGTCGCACTGCCCCACGGCGTAGAGCATCCGGGGAAGTTCTGATGCAGTGAGTAGTCCAGGTAGTTCGTGCCTTTGCTCAGCCGGCGAGAGGTCGTGTAGTTCAGCCCGTTGTCGACCCCTGCGTAGTACGTCCCCGTGAAGCGATTCTGACCCCCTGTGTTGCGCGTGCAGGTGATGGTGAATGCGCCGGCCGAGTCGTTGAACGTGGTCGCGAACGGGTCGTAATTGTTGCTGCTCGCCAGGTCGCCGGCGGTCACCGTGCAGTTCTGGGCCGCCGCCATCGAACTGCAGCAGGCCAGGAGCAGGCCGGCCAGGATCCTCAGGAGCGAAGGGTGCATGTTCTACCTTTTGACGCCCGCGCAGACGAGCGGTCCCACGCGCGCTATATCGTCCGGGTTCCCGGGCGGGAGCTGCACCGCCAAGGTGCAGACCTGATCATTCCATTTGAGCTTGACTTCGTTGCTGTCGCGCAGGCCAGTCACGAAGGCTTCCCCGCGCCGTGCAACGAAAAATTCGTGCTTGTCCCCCACCAGTTCCAACTCCGCGCCTGCGGGCGCCGCCCCGCCGTCTTCGAAGACGATTCGAACGAGGGCGCCCCGGCCGGTGCGCACCGGGAACACGATCTTCACGGCGCTGCGGCTTGCCGGCACGGTCCGTTGCTCGATGGTATCCAGCTCCGCGCTGATCGGGAGTTCCGTCGGATCCAGCCGGATGTCGTTGGCTGAATAGGGCAACAGGCGCGAAACGATCGCTCGCCCCGCTGCATCGGTGCGGGTGACGACGCCGCCGAACAGGCTGATGCCGACGTCTGGATAACCGGGCACTTCCACCACCGCGAAGCTGTCGGTGATGCGGCGTGTCGCGAAGAATTCCCCGTCGGCAACTGCAAGTCCGCCCTGGGCCCCGACACGCAAGGTCTGCCGGGAGGCGGATTGCGAGATGTCCATCGTGCTCAGCATGCGCGGGCTCTGGAGGTAGACCCCGCCCTCCGCGTAGGGTTCGTTTTCCTTGTAGCCCGCCAGCGCCCGCCAACCCATCCCCTGCTCGGCGTCCAATCCCCGAGACGCGCTCACATAGGTTTCCGTCCGGCCGCCGTGATGCGTAACGTTGCTGGAGGTGTTGATGCGGCTGTCCAACGGCACAAACAGGCTCGCTCCCAGCGAGGTGCCATTGCCGGTGCGCGACGGATCGCGGGTTTGCACCGCATTGAGCGTCAGCGTCGACTTCCCGAGCTGTACGGAGTAGTTCAGGTTGTACGTGACGATACGGCGGTCGCCGTTGTCCAGCAGCGCCAGGCCGGCTCCGAGCTGGCCCCAAGGCCCTAGCTGATAGTTGTAGCTGGTCTGCAGTTGCCTGCTCGCCGTGGCCGCGGTGTCGTCCTGACCGGTCTGGCGGTAGGAGGCGCTGGCGACTTGCATGTTCACCGAGAAGCCGTGCTGCGCGCCTGTGTGCGTGACAGCAGCCTGCCACAGATGCCCTGCCCCCACGGAGGAGTTCGTACTCGCTGCCAGGCCGGCTTGTGCCAGGAGCTGGAAAGGCAAGCCCGCCACGACTCCGACACCCGCGCCGCGAGTGGACTGGCCGAACTCCAGCTTCCCTTCCAGAGTGAGCGATTTGGACATCCCACGCCGCCAAAGGCCGGAGGCAAAGAGCTGGCGATAGTCCCGACTTCTCTCGCCGAGTCCGCTGCGCACGGCGCCCGCTTCGACACTCCAGTCGTTCAGCCCCCGTTCGAGGAGGCTGGAGTGGCTGAAGAAGTCCTGCACGATGACGGTTTCCCGGCCCAGAACGTCGCGCACGACCATCCGCGCCTGCCCGCCACCCGTGAGCAGCGGGAAGTTGTCGATCGCAAACGGGCCGGCGGGGACCTGGGAGGTCTGGCGCAGGGCGTCGTTGATGTACAGGTCAACCGTGCTCGGAGCCGCGGAAAGGCCGGAGATGATGGGTAGGGGCTGGGAGATGAATCCCGGCGTCAAGCCGAAGTTCGTGCCAATCTGGACGCCGCCGAAGAAGACCGAGCGGCCCCAGCTCGCTGGGCGCGTGATGCTGTCCCCGATGCGCAAGGTCAGGTCGGAATCCGGAAAGTCCCGCGTGTAGTTCGTTTCCAGCCGCAGCAGACCTCGCGGCTCCTGCAGGTTGCTGTTGGTGAGGTTGCGCAGCAGGAAGGTGCTGGTGAGGAGGCCCCAGGTTCCGGAGGTGCCGGCCTCGACAAGCGCGCCCAGATCCATGGCCGTGTTGGCGCCACGCGCGGACGAACGTGTGAAGCTCCAGTCGTAATTCAGGAACGCTGAGGGAATGGAGGGCGTGAGCGCCGGTCGTTCGGATTTTTCCTGCACCAGGCGCGTCGCCGCGAAAGCTTCAACGGCGAACTTGATTGCGACGGACTGCTCCGCCAGGTTGAACTGTGCGGTGTACCCGGGGAAGGTTGCCAGCGGCACCCACTCCTGCCCGCGGTACTGCAAGGAGGCTGCGCGCGTTTTCTGTTGAAGTCGCCATTCTTCGATGGCTTCTGGCGGCGCGTACAGGCTACCGTTGCGATCGAGCAAGAGCCAGTTGCCCACGGCTGCGCCATTGACGGTGACCTCCAGCGGCCGAAGCTGCATCACGAGCGGCTCGTCGAGCGACGTGCTGCCAGCCGGCACGGGAGCGGTCGCCAGGCGGGGAATCTCGGCAGCGTGTGCGGTGAGCGCCGCGATGCCCCCGATCAAAGCAGCGACAAGGCGCTGGGCAGGTCTCAGGGCAGCAGAACGTCGAAGACCTGCGAGCGGCCGTCGTCGAATGCCACTTGCAATTGCACGGACCCTGCGGGCAGCGCCTGCTGGATCGGAACACTGATCGACTTCCGCGCACCCGGCAGGATGTAGATGCCGCCCTCGATGCGTCCGGCCAGCTGTTTGGCGTGCAGCACCTGCACCTCCCGGACCTGGGCGTAAGCGGTTCCCGTGTTTGCGCATGTCACCTGCAGTTCGGTACTACCCGCGCGAGCGGCCTGGCAGGCCATGTCTCGCTTCGCCGTGGCAGGTGTGATGAAGACTGGCATCGACAGGGCAAGGGCGATGGGAATGGTGACGACCTGGTCTTTCGACTTCGTCGCTTCGGGCACCTCGCGCATGATCAGCCGATAGGTCAACTGATGCGAAGCGTCGGGCGCGCCGATCCTGGCGAGCCGCACGACCTGGCGCGCCTTCGGGGCGAGCTTCAGGATCGGCGGCGAGAGGATCAAGTCCTCGGACGCGATCTGCTCGTCGGTGCCATCCGGCTTCTGCCGCCATGTGTTGATTTCCGCTTGCAAGGCGATTTCCGTGTCGCCTTCGTTCACCACCGTGATCGCTACTGCGCGATCGCGCGGCGCCATGTAGATGCGCACCGGCACGACTGAGAAGACGCCGGCGTGTGCCGCCGCTCCCGCGAATGTCGCGGCCACCAAGACCGCGGCCATGACGACGAACTTCCCGGACCTGCGGAAGGGCAAAGAAGTGAGATCGGCGGAGGTCATCCGTACAGCTTAGCAGTGGATGAGTCAACTAGAAACTGACAAGCATTTCCAGCAGCCCCTCGTCACCATTAACGTTGTAGATGCGCAATGCCGTGATGGTCCCGGAGCCGATGTGGGGATCGGCGTTCGTGACCAGGGCGCCGGAAGGCAAGGCGTTCGTGCCCAGGTAGTACCGGTACGCGGCACCGTGGGTGCCGGTCAAGGGCTTGCCGCGTATTGGCTCGATGCCGACGAATTCGCCGCTCGTGCACACCACCTGCACCTGGGCTTGCGCCTTCTGGCTCCACGTCCCGCTGACACAACGCCCGTTCTCCAGCACGTTCAAGGAGACGACCACCTTGAACTCCGCCGCTCGCCCGATGGCAAGCGCCGGCTTTGAGCAACTGAAGACGATGCCTGCAAGCAGGAGTGGCAGCAGCAATCGCCGCGCCACCATGGGATGTGCTTCAGTAGGTGATGGTCAGCACGTGCGAAACGGCGGCGGCGGTGCAGCCCGTGCCTCGGCCACCGGTCGTGCCGTCGGCGGACGCGTCCTGCGCGCCCGTGGTGGTCGCGTTGTTGACCGATGTGGCGCAGGTTCCCGCCTGGCCGCCGGCGATGGTGCCCTTGATCTTCCAGTCTTCCGTGGTGCCAGTGCCGGTGCCGCTCGCAGTCGCGGTACCGGCGAGGGTAGTGGCCAGGGTGTAGTTCAGGCCTACGACGGTGCCGCTTGCGGGGGCAAAGCTGAGGTTGTATGCCTGGCCCGCCGTGCACACCAGCTGGAAATCCATCGTGTTGCTGCTGTCGCTCGTCTGGAGGGAAACATACCGGAGGTCCAGTTGGCCGGTGGGCGCAGTGACGAACTTGCAGACCGGATAAAGGTTGACCTTCACCGTGAAGGTGCTGGCGGCCGTCAATGCGTTGGCGGGAGAAGAGATCACCGCTGCAATGCCGAGCAGGGTTGAGAGAACTAGCTTTTTCATCGCAACGACTCCTGATAAGGGATTCACCTAAGGCGGTGAAGGGAAAGACCTACAGTCTCGACGGGAGAACTTTAGTGGATGGGGTGAGTACGCGCAACTCGCAACGTGAGCAAAATCAAAGGCTTGCGGCAGACCAACGGCGTTCTTCGTGAAATCTGCCACAGTTGCGGCCAACCAACGATAGGTGGTCGAACCTGTCCGTAGATAAACGGATTGTCACAACTGACGGATGGCAGAAACTGCTCTGGACGGGCCGTGCCCCTTCTAACGCCCTCCTAACTCTCCCCTCCTAAGCTCCGCACGCTGCCCTAAAGGACAACCCATGTACGAATCCCTGCACCGCCTTGCCCTCGCTGCCGTGTTCGGCGTCGGCATGGCGACCCTCGTCGGGCTGAACCAGGTCAGCGGCCACGCGCTGGCAGACCAGCACCGACAGGTCATGCTGGCGCTGGTCGCCGCCGCCTTGATGCTGGCGCCGTGGCTGCGCCCGGTCCGGTGGCCGGCGATCGCCGCCGCACTCGCTTCGAAGACCGCCCTGCTGGCACTCTTCTGGAGCGAAGCCGGTGTGGCCGCACTCGGCACGTCCCCGGCAGAACTGGTACAGGTCCTGGCGCTGCTGGCCGCGGGCATCGTGCTGTTACTCGAGGCCCGCATTGAAGCCCGATGGGACGGCGTGCTACCTTTGCGGCAGGAGGGCTGAATGCGTGTCCTGCTGGTCGAAGACGACGAGATGATTGGCCACAGCCTGCGCGAGGCGCTGTCTGCGC
>JAQGMY010000263.1 GCA_028292105.1 Ramlibacter sp. | reverse complement strand
GGGCTTGGAATCGCGCCAGGTGTCGTTACAGCCTCCTCATGTGGTCAACCACACCGCGTCGGCTGCGCCTAACCTGACACGATTCCAAGCCCCGGCGCAGGCCCGTCCCTCTGCCGCCCAGGCTCCTGGTGCGCAAGAAACACGCGGCAACCGGCCGGATACCTGTTTTTACAAGGCCGACATAACACTTTCGGCCGCGATCGCTAGATTGCCTCTACCGGCCCGCGGGCTACCAGGAGGACCATGAAGCACACACCTTTCGCGGCCCTGTCGCAGTCCGATCGTGATGCCGTCCTCGATGCCCTGAGCGGCAGCCGCCGGGCGATGCGCGACGTCTGCGTGTCGACCCTGGAAATGCCGGCGGCCAACACCGCCGACGGCGTGTGCTGCCTCGCCACGGTGAGCGCGCGTGGCTGGAACGCCACCTACGACGCCCGCGGCAGCTGGATCGCCCAGCTCAAACAGGACCTGCTGCGGCTCGTTTAGGCAGGCTGCGGCACCATCACCTGCAGCGCCTTGGGGCGGCTGCGGTATTGCAGCGGTGGCTCCATCATCGTGACCTCCCCGTCGGTGGCCACACGGATGCTCGCGCCGTGGGTGCGGATCACGAACTCGCGGCCGGTGAGCATCTCGAAGTCCTCGTCCTGCCGCAGCCGGCTGGTGAGCGCTCCCAGCGCCAGCCGCAGCAGCGCCAGCCGGCCGCGTCGCCGGCCCATGTAGACCGCCAGCTCGCCGCCCTCCAGGCCGCTGCGGGCGCCGATCCGGAAGCCCTCCATCGTGTAACGGTTGTTGCCGATGAAGACGAACGGTGTGCGCCGCACCTGCTCGTCGGTCTCGCTGGCGATGTGCACCGCCAGGCCGTGCCGGCGTTGCGTGATGCGCAGCACCGCCGTCGCCAGCGCCCGCCACTTGCTCTTGCCAAGGTGCATCTGCTGCAGCTCGCGCGAACGGACGATCTCCGGATAGAGGCCCAGGCTGGAGTTGTTGATGAAGACGCGGCCGTTGACCTCGCCGACGTCCACTTGCAGCACCCGCCCCTGGGCGATGGTGCGCACCGCGTCTTCCAGCTTGAGCGGGATGCCCAGGTCCTTGGCGAAGTGGTTCAGGGTGCCGAGCGGCAGCACGCCCTGCACGGCAGGCGAGTCGACCAGGCGCGATGCGACCGCGCTCTGCGTGCCATCGCCGCCACCCGCCACGACCAGCTCGATGCCGCACGCCCGTGCCTTGTCGACGGCCGCGAACATCTCCTCGCCGCTGCGCGCCAGCACCACTTCGGCCTCGATCCCGTTGCCCGCGAACAGGCCGCGCAATTCCTCGGCCCGTTCCGGGCCCCATCCGGCACCGGAGCGGGCGTTGAGCACGACGAGCGCGCGGCGGGGGGGCTGGGTCATGCAGCGGGCAGAATAACCCGGTTTGGGGGACTGCAAGATGGAAGCAATCAGTGTCGGCTGCGGCGCAGGGTTCTCGGGTGACCGGCTCGATGCCGCCGCGCCGGTGGTGCGCTGCCTGGTCGCGCGCGGCGGCCCCGCGGCCCTGATCTTCGAGAACCTGGCCGAGCGCACGCTGGCCTTGCAGCAACTGGCGCGCCGCGCCGACCCGGCGCGCGGCTACGAGCCGCTGCTGGTGCAGGAACTGCGGCCCGTTCTGGCCGATTGCCTGCGCCACGGCATCGCCATCGTCGGCAACTTCGGCGCCGCCAACCCGGACGGCGCGGCGGCCGTCATCCACGCGCTGGCCGCCGAGCTCGGCCTGCCGCCGCCGCGCGTGGCGGTGGTGCGCGGCGACGACCTGTCGGATGCCAGGGGGCAGGGCTTGCTGCGTCAACACCTGGCCGGCCCGTTCGATGCGCAGCGCTTCGTCTGCGCCAACGCATACCTGGGTGCCATGGAAATCGCGGCGGCCCTGAAGGCCGGGGCGCAGGTGGTGGTGACGGGACGCGTCGCCGATCCCTCGCTGGTGCTCGGGCCTGCGATCGCCCATCATGGCTGGGGCCCGCAGGACTGGGACCGGCTGGCCGGCGGCACGATGGCCGGCCACCTGCTCGAATGCGGCGCGCAGGTCACCGGCGGCTACTTCGCCGACCCCGGGCGCAAGGACGTGCCGGGGCTGGAGAACGTCGGCTTCCCCATCGCCGAGATCGCCGCTGACGGCAGTTGCATCGTCAGCAAGCCGCCGGACACCGGCGGGCTGGTCGATTGCCGCACGGTCAAGGAGCAGCTGCTCTACGAAGTGCACGATCCGGCGGCCTACATCACGCCCGACGTGGTGGCCGACATCAGCGGCGCCACGGTCACGCAGCTCGGACCGGATCGCGTGCGGCTGGCGGGCGTGCGCGGCCATCCCCGCACACCCACCTTGAAGGCGCTGGCCTTCTTCGACGGCGGCTGGCTGGGCGAGGCGGAAATCTCCTATGCGGGGCCGAACGCCGAAGCCCGCGCCCGCCTTGCGATGGACGTGCTGCGCAAGCGCCTGGGCGCCGGCCTGGCGCTGCGTTGCGACCTGATCGGCGTGAGCAGCGTCTTCGGCGACGACGCCAATCGCATGCTCGATGCGATGGCGATCGGCGCGGCGACCGACGTGCGCCTGCGCGTGGCCGGGCGCCACGAGGAGCAGGAACAGGTGGATCGCCTGCTGCGCGAAGTGACCGCCTTGTGGACCTGCGGCCCCGCGGGCGGCGGCGGGGTGCGCACCGGCAAGCGCCAGCGGCTGTCCAGCCGCTCCTGCCTGGTGCCGCGCGAGCAGGTGCCGGCCTCCTTTGCCTTTGCCTTTGCCGGGCCGGGAGCATGAACATGCACGACGTGCCGCTGTACGAGCTGGCCCATGGCCGCACCGGCGACAAGGGCGACCGCATCAACATCAGCCTGATCGCCTACCGGCCCGAGGACTATGCGCTGCTGGTGGAACAGGTCACGACCGGCCGCGTGGCGCAGCACTTCGCGCACCGCCGTCCGACCCAGGTCCAGCGTTTCCTGCTGCCGCAGCTGCAGGCGATGAACTTCGTGCTGGACGCGGTGCTGGATGGCGGCGTGAACGATTCCCTCAACCTCGACGCGCACGGCAAGGCGCTGTCGTTCCACCTGCTGGCGATGACGGTGCGGGTGCCGTAGCGCCAACCATGAAGCCCTGAGCCGGGCCGGGCGAGACCGCCAGCGTCAGTGGCGGGTCACGGCCTGTTCGATGCCCTGGAACAGCTGGCTGTAGGCTTCGCGGGCCTTGCGGATGCGTTCGAGGTCCGCCAGCAGCGTGTCGAGGGCGGACTGCGCCCCGATGCCGCTGCGCCCGCGCGGCACGCGGTATTCCGGTGGCCTCACCTCGGGGTCAAGGAAAAGGATGCGGTCGTCCATGGCATGCAGTGATTCCCCGGAATATTAGCAAGCCCCGAAGCTCGGCAGGCAAGCGCCGCGCGTCGATCCGCGCCCGCCTGTCAGCGTTGCCCGAAGTGCAGACCTTCGAACAAGTCCTTGTGCTCACGGGGCTGGCAGCGCCAGTACTGCCGCGGCGCGAACACCTGGGCGCCGAGGGCCGCTGCGGCATGCCAGGGCCAACGCGGATTCCACAGCATCGCCCGCGCCAGTGACACGGCATCGGCCTCGCCCTTGGCGATGATCGCCTCGGCCTGCTCCGGCTCGCGGATCAAGCCGACCGCGATGGTCGGCAGGCCGACATCCGCCTTGACCCGCTGCGCATACGGCACCTGGTAGCCCGGCCCCAGCTTGATGGCCTGGTCGGGCGATACCCCGCCAGTGGTGACGTGGATGGCGGCGCAGCCACGCGCCTTCAGCGCGTGCGACAAGGCGACCGTGCCTTCGATGTCCCAGCCGCCGGGCACCCAGTCGGTTGCCGAGATCCGCATCCACACCGGCTTTTCCGCCGGGAAGGCCGCTCGCACCTCGTCGAACACTTCCAGCGGGAAGCGCATGCGGTTGGCCAGGCTGCCGCCGTATTCGTCGTCGCGCCGGTTCGCCAGCGGCGACAGGAACTGGTGCAGCAGGTAGCCGTGCGCGCCATGCACTTCGATCGCATCCAGGCCCAGCCGCGCGGCGCGCCGGGTCGCGGCGACGAAGTCCTGCCGTATCTGGCGCATGCCTTCGCGGTCCAGCGCCAGCGGCACGTCCTCGCCGGGCGAGTGCGGCACGGCGCTGGGCGCCAGGGTCTTCCAGCCACCGGGCTGGCCCGGTGCGATCTGGTGGCCGCCTTCCCATGGTGCCCGGCTCGATGCCTTGCGCCCCGCGTGCGACAGCTGGATGGCCAGCGGCATCGGGGATTGCCCGCGCACGGCCTGGAGCACGCGTGCCAGCGCTGCCTCGTTGGCATCGCTGTACAGGCCCAGGTCGCCGGGCGAAATGCGACCTTCGGGCGACACGGCCGTGGCCTCCAGGATCAGCAGCCCGGCACCGGACAGCGCCATGTTGCCCAGGTGGATCATGTGCCAGTCGCCGGCCGATCCTTCATGCGCCGAGTATTGGCACATCGGCGCGATCACGATCCGGTTGTCGAGCTGGAGCTCGCCCAGGGTCCAGGGTTGGAACAGTCGACTCATTGCTTGCTTCTCCACGGTGTGCTCGCAGGCTAACGCAATGCTGGCGCCGGCGTGGTGCGCAAGCGAGCTTGCGCACCCTACGGGTGCCAGTGAACGCGTTATGCCGCACCCCGTAGGGTGTGCAAGCTCTGCTTGCGCACCATGCAGCCGTGGTGCGCCAACAGGCTTGGCACCCTCAGCCGAGATTGGCCTGGAAGAAAGCGACCGTGCGGTCCCAGGCCTGCCTGGCCGCCGCCGGTTCGTAGCGGGGCGTGGTGTCGTTGTTGAAGCCGTGCTGCGTGCCGGCGTATTGATGGGCGGCGTACTTCACGCCCGCCGCCTTCAAGGCCGCTTCATAGCCGGGCCAGGCGGCGTTGATGCGTTCATCGACGGCGGCCAGGTGCACCAGCAGCGGGGCCCTCACCTTGGCGGCGTCTGCGGGCGCCGGCGTGTTGCCGTAGAAAGGCACGCCGGCATTCAGGTCCGGCAGCTGCGTCGCCAGCCAATGCACCACGCCGCCGCCGTAGCAAAAGCCCACGGCGCCCAGCTTGCCGTTGCCATCGGCGCGGGTCCGCAACCAGGCGGCGGACGCCAGGAAGTCTTCACGGGTTTTCGCCTGGTCCAGCTTGGCGAAGGCGTCGCGCGCCTTGTCCTCGTCGCCGGGATAGCCGCCCAGCGGGGTCAGCGCATCGGGCGCGAAGGCCATGAAGCCGTCGAGCGCCAGGCGCCGCGTGATGTCTTCGATGTGCGGGTTCAGGCCGCGGTTTTCGTGGATCACCAGCACGGTCGGCAAGCGGCTGGCGCCGGCCGCGACCGGCCGCGCCAGATAGCCGCGGAGGGTGCCGTTGCCGGAAGGCGAGGGCACCGTGGTCCATTCGGTCTTCAGCCGCCTGTCATCGGGCTGGACCTGCTGGCCCAGCGCGAAGTCCGGGCTGAGCGCGGCGAGCAGGCCGGCCGCGGTGAGGCCCGCCTTGGCGAATTTCTGCGCGCCCTGCAGGAAGCCGCGCCGGTCGACGCCGCCGTGCACATACGCGTCGAAGAGGATCAACAGTTCCTGGTCGAAGTCCTGGGCACGGAGGCGTTGCGGCATGGAGGCTCCTGGCGGCTGGCAAAAGGGCGCAGCATAGCCCGCCGCCCGCGACCTTGCACGCCAGGTGGCGGCGGCGCGGCGACCGAATACAGTGGCGCCAGCCCGCTCACCGGAATCCCCATGAACATTGCCGCTCCCGTCCTGCTCGCGCTGCTGCTGTCATTCGCCGCGGCATTCACGCCGGCCGCGGCGGCGGACCTGGTCGTCGGCTCCAAGCGCTTCACCGAAAGCTATGTGCTGGGAGAGGTGGCGCGGCAGGTGCTCGTGCAAGCGGGCGTTCCGGCGGTGCACCGGCAGGGCCTGGGCAACACGGCCGTGATGGAGCAGGCGCTGGCCAATGGCAGCATCGACCTCTACGCCGAATACACCGGCACCATCGTGCGGGAGTTGCTGAAGAAGGAGAACCCGCCGCCGGCCCCCTCGCTGGACCAGATCAACGAGTGGCTCCAGCCCAGGGGGCTCAAGGTGGGCGTGCCACTGGGCTTCAACAACAGCTACGCACTGGCGATGCGCGAGGACGATGCGGCCCGGCTCGGGATCGCGACGATCTCCGACCTGGCGCGCAGCAGGGAGCCGCTGCGGCTCGGCCTGTCGCATGAATTCC
>JAQGMY010000247.1 GCA_028292105.1 Ramlibacter sp. | reverse complement strand
ATCCTCCAGCTTCTTGATCGCCACCGACAAGGTGGGCTGCGAAACGAAGCAGGCTTCGGCAGCGCGGCCGAAGTGCTTCTCCCGGGCAACGGCGACGATGTACTTGAGTTCGGTGAGGGTCATGGGGCGTCGATGCGATTGTGAAGGAACTCCATGCGCAGGGTGCGGACGCCGACCAGCGCCCGGCGCACATGGCGCGTACGGCAGAGCTCGTAGCAGCCCTTCAAACCTTGAGGTACTCGCTCCGCCCGCCCAGCCAGCGACCCACGTGCCGCTCTGCCAGTCCAGGGTGCTTGTCCAGCATCAAGGGCGCCACTTCCCGGGCCCATTCCAGCAACGCCGTATCGGTGACGAGATCCGCAAACCGCAGCAGCGGCGCGCCCGACTGCCTGGCGCCCAGGAACTCGCCCGGCCCGCGGATTTCCAGGTCGCGGCGGGCGATCTCGAAGCCGTCGCTGGTTTCGGCCATCGCCTTGAGCCGCGAGCGCGCCGTCTCGCTGAGGCGCCCGTTGTCCCCCGCTGAATAGAGCAGCACGCAGGCCGACGCGGCAGCGCCGCGGCCGACCCGGCCGCGCAGCTGATGCAGCTGCGACAGGCCGAAGCGCTCCGCGTGCTCGATCACCATCAGCGACGCATTCGGGACGTCGACACCCACCTCGATCACCGTCGTCGACACCAGCACCGCCATCTGGCCGGCCGTGAAGAGCGTCATCACCGCCTTCTTTTCCGGCACCGGCATGCGCGAGTGCAGCAGGCCGACCATCACCCCCGGCAGCGCTTCGCTCAGCGCCATGTGGGTCTCGGTCGCATTCGTCAGGTCCAGCGTCTCGCTCTCCTCGATCAAGGGGCAGACCCAGTACACCTGCCGTCCTTCACCGACCTGCGAGCGGATGCGCTCGACCACCTCGTCGCGCCGGCTCTCCGAGATCAGCTTGGTGACGACAGGCGTGCGGCCCGGCGGGAGTTCGTCGATGGTGGAGACGTCGAGGTCCGCGTAGTAGCTCATGGCGAGCGTGCGCGGGATCGGCGTGGCCGACATCATCAGGAGGTGCGGTTCGCCGTCTCCGTGCACCTTGCCCCGTAGCGCCAGCCGCTGTTCGACGCCGAAGCGATGCTGCTCGTCGATGATCGCCAGGGCCAGATTCCTGAACTGCACCTGCTCCTGGATCACCGCATGGGTGCCGATCACCAGCGCGGCCTCGCCGCTGGCGACCAGCTCCAGCATCTCGGCGCGCTCCTTCTTCTTCTGGCTGCCCGTCAGCCAGGCCACGCGCAACCCGCGGGGCGCCAGAAGCGGTTCCAGCCAGCCGATCAATTTGCGGAAATGCTGCTCCGCCAGGATTTCCGTCGGCGCCATCAATGCGCACTGCCAGCCGCAGTCGATGGCGATGGCAGCGGCCAGCGCCGCGACGATGGTCTTGCCGGAGCCGACGTCGCCTTGCAGCAAGCGGTGCATGGGGCGCGCGCGGGCCAGGCCCACCGCGATCTCCTCGCTGACCCGGCGCTGCGCTTTCGTCAACTGGAAGGGCAGCGCCGCCAGCAACTGTTCATGCAGGCCCCCCGGTCGCCCGACCAGGGTGGGCGCGCTGAGTGCGTCGTGCGCCCGGCGGGTCTGCTGCTGCGACAGCTGCTGCGCCAGCAACTCCTCGGCCTTCAGCCGTTGCCACGCCGGGTGGCTGCGGTCTTCCAAGGCCGCGATCGAAGCTTCGGGCGTGGGGTGGTGCAGGAACTGCAAGGCCTGGCGCAAGCTCCAGGCACCCGCCTGGCCCGGCGCGGGCGGCGCGTCGGCCGGAATGGTTTCGGCCAGGTCAGCCCGCTCCAGGCCCCCGGCCACCGCTTTGCGCAGGTAAGGCTGCGGCAGCCCGGCGACGGTGGAGTACACAGGAGTCAAGGCCTGCGGCAGCTCGCCGCCGGCAACGCGGTAGGTGGGATGCACCATCGACCAACCGAGAAAGCCGCCCTTCAGCTCACCGCGGATGCGCAACCGCGCACCCTCCGACAAGGCCTTCTGCTGCGACGGATAGAAGCTGAAGAAGCGCAGCACGCAGCTGTCGCTGCCGTCGTCCACGGTGACCACCAGCTGTCGCCGGGGCCGGTATTGCACCTGCGTATCGGTGACAGTCGCCTCGATCTGCACCGTGTCACCTTCCCGTGCATCGCGCAGCATCACGATGCGGGTCTCGTCTTCGTAGCGCAAGGGGATGTGCAGCGCCAGGTCGATGTCCCGCGCCAATCCCAGCTTCAGCAAGGCTTTCTGGGGCTCGGTCATCGCCTTGTTGTCGGGCATGGGACAATTCTGCCCTGCTCTTCAACCATCTTGGAACGGGTCCTGTCAGGCCCTCAAGCGCATGCGTCACTTCTGCCTGGGCGACTTCGACTTCGCCCTGCCTCCCGAACTCATCGCCCAACACCCGGCAGCCGTCCGCAGCGGTTCGCGGCTGCTCGATGGCAGGGCGGCCACTCCCGTTGACCGCTCATTTCGCGACCTGCCCTCGCTGCTGGAGCCCGGCGACCTGCTGGTGTTCAACGACACGCAGGTGGTGAAGGCCCGCCTGTTCGGCCAGAAGCCGACCGGCGGCCGGCTGGAGTTGCTGGTCGAGCGCGTGCTGGCGGACCACCGCGTCGTCGCCCACATGAAGGTGAGCAAGAAGCCCCTTGCCGGAACGGTGCTGCGCATGGACGGCGGCTTCACGGCGACGCTGCTCGGTCGCTGGCCGCAGCAAGACGGGCCGCTGTACCACCTGGCTTTCAGTGCCGATCCCTACGCGATCATGGAGCAGCACGGCCACGTGCCGCTGCCGCCCTACATCACGCACGCGGACACGGCCGACGATGCGCAGCGTTACCAGACCGTGTTCGCCCGCAATCCCGGCGCCGTGGCCGCGCCGACAGCGGCGCTGCACTTCGACGAGAGCGTGCTGGCGGCGCTGGAAGCCCGCGGCGTGCGGCGTGCCAGCGTCACCCTGCACGTCGGCGCCGGCACCTTCCAGCCGGTGAAGACCGAGGACATCGCGCAGCACCGCATGCACAGCGAATGGTACGAAGTGCCCGCCGCGACGCAGCAGGCGATCGCGCAGTTGCGCGAGCGCGGCGGCCGCCTGGTGGCCGTGGGAACCACCACCGTGCGCACGCTGGAATCCTGGGCGCGCTCCGGCCAGGCCAGCGGCGACACCGACATCTTCATCACGCCCGGCTTCGCCTTCCGGCAGGTGGACCTGTTGCTCACCAACTTCCACCTGCCCAAGTCCACCCTGCTGATGCTGGTGAGCGCCTTCACCGGCTACGAACACATGATGGCGTTGTACCGCCATGCCATCGAAGCGCGCTACCGATTCTTCAGCTACGGCGACTCCATGCTGCTGGCACGCCAACCCTGACTCCCAAGATGCTCCAGTTCGACCTCCTCAAGACCGACGGCCTGGCCCGTCGTGGCCGTCTCACCCTCAACCACGGCGTGGTGGAGACGCCGATCTTCATGCCGGTGGGCACCTACGGCACGGTCAAGGGCGTGATGCCACGCTCGCTCGAAGAGATGGGTGCGCAGATCATCCTGGGCAACACCTTCCACCTGTGGATGCGGCCCGGCCTCGACGTGCTGCAGCAGTTCGGCGGCCTGCACCGCTTCGAGCAATGGAACAAGCCGATCCTCACCGACTCGGGCGGCTTCCAGGTCTGGAGCCTGGGCGAGATGCGCAAGATCACCGAAGAGGGCGTGAAGTTCGCCTCGCCGGTCAACGGCGACCGCCTGTTCCTCACGCCCGAGATCTCGATGCAGATCCAGGCCACCTTGAACTCCGACATCGTGATGCAGTTCGACGAGTGCACGCCCTACGACACCCAGGGTCGCCTCACCACCGAGGCCGAGGCCCGCTTCTCGATGGAGCTCTCGCGGCGCTGGGCGCTGCGTTGCAAGGAGGAGTTCGCCCGCCTGCGCAACCCCAACGCCCTGTTCGGCATCGTGCAGGGCGGCATGTTCGAGAACCTGCGCGAGGAGTCGCTGCAGGCGCTGGTGGAGATGGACTTTCCCGGCTACGCAGTGGGCGGCGTCAGCGTCGGGGAGCCCAAGGAGGAGATGCTGCGGATCATGGCGCACACGCCGCACCTGCTGCCGCCGGACAAACCGCGTTACCTGATGGGTGTGGGGACGCCGGAGGACCTGGTGGAAGGCGTGGCCCAGGGCGTCGACATGTTTGATTGCGTGATGCCCACGCGCAATGCGCGCAACGGCCATCTCTTCACCCGCTTCGGCGACCTGAAGATCCGCAACGCCAGGCACCGCAGCGACGAGCGTCCGCTGGACGAAACCTGCACCTGCTACGCCTGCAAGGGCGCGCTGCGGGCGGACGGCGGCGCCAGCGGCGGCTTCTCGCGTGCCTACCTGCACCACCTGGACCGCTGCGGCGAGATGCTGGGGCCCATGCTGGGCACCATCCACAACCTGCACTTCTACCTGAACCTGATGCGCGAGATCCGCGAGGCGCTCGACGAGGGCCGCTTCCCCGAGTACGTGCGCAGCTTCCGGGCCGACCGCAGCCGCGGCGTGTAGGCGCCGCGAATGCATACGCTATAAGCAACCCATGAACGATCCGCGCGACCGCAGGTACCTGGTGACGGACAAGCCCGTTGCGCGCCGCGCCGGCGTGCGGCAACCGCTGCCGCCGGCGGCCGTCTCGCCCCTGGCGCAAGAGCGGGCCCTGGCCGCGCGCTCCCGCCAGCGCCTGGGCGCCCCGCTGTCCGAACTGCTGCGGCGGCCGGATGACTCACGCCGGCCGGTCGCGGCCGCCGCGGTCATCGGCGGCGTCCTGGCCGCCGGCAGCGGCATCGCCCTGTTCCTGGGCTGGCTGCAAGGCTCCCCTGTCCTGGCCGCCATCGGTGGCGGCGGTGGCGTCGCCGGCCTGGCGACCTGGTGGGTGGGCCGCAGGCGACCCGCGGCCGAACTCGAAGTGCCGCAGCAGCCCCTGTTCGACGCCGCTGCGACGCGCGCGCTGGACGCTGCAATGGTGCGCATCGCGCCCGAGGTTCCCGCCGATATCGCGCAGCAACTCGCCGACCTGAAGCAATCGATCGTGCGCATCGGCCGCAACCCCGCCGCTGCGCAGCCCGACGAGCACTTCACTTTCGAAGATCGCATGTACGTGGTGGAATGCGTGCGGCGCTACCTGCCCGACGGCCTGCAGGCCTATCTGGGGGTGCCGAAGGCGCAGCGGCTGGAAGCCCTGGCGGATGGCCAGACACCGCATGCGCTGCTGGTCGCGCAGCTGGAGATGCTGCGCGCCGGATTGGCGGAGCGGGAAACGAAGCTCGCCCGCAGCGCCGCCGAAGCGCTCCTGCAGCAGGAGCGCTTCCTCAAGGCGAAGCGTTAGCCGCCCTTGACGGCACCGGCCACCGTCGACGGGCCCTGGCGGTCCATCACGTCGGCGTCGTGGTTGTCGCGCAGGGTCTTGGCCAGCGTGAAGGCGCTGGAGACCAGGAACAGCCACGTGACGATCATGTAGCCCTTTTGCCAGTACGGGATGTTCATGCGGAACAGGCCCCAGGACGTGAGCGCCACCGCGGCTGCAAAGGCGATCCACACCGTCATCACCCACGAGCCCGTGTCCACCTGGCCTTCACGGTTGTCGCGGATCGTCTTGGAGACGGCGAACACGGCGAACAGGCAGAAGAAGAAACCGATCGCCAGGAAGGCGCGGTCCAGCTCCTGGCCGGGCAGCTGCAGGATGCCCATGGCCGCCGCCGCGAGCGCGAGGCCGAACGAGACCCACACCTGCAGCCGCCAGCCGCTGGTGTCACGTTGCATGATGTACTGAGTTGCCATCTTCTTCTCCTTGGTTGGATTGGGGGATCAAAGGGCGACCGGGCCGCTGATCGCGGAACGGGTCGCTTCACGGGCCTGCTGCTGGCGCAGGCGATCGACGTACTGGTCGGCCTTGGCGAGCTGGTCCTTCATCATTGCGTTGTTCTGGCCCATGACTTCGACGGCCTTGCTGCGGAAGGTGTCCATCGCATCCATCGCCTTGAAGGTCTGGTCGAACATCTCCTTGAGCTTCTCGATGCCGATCATGGGGTTCTGGGCGAACTGCGTCGTCTTCTCGACGTGCGTGTTCAGCTGCCGGCCGCTTTCGGCGATCAGGCCTTCGATCGTGCTGTTGACGCCGGTGAGCATCTCCATCACCTTGATCTGGTTGCCTGTGGCGCGGGCCACGGTCTGGGCGACGGCCAGCGCGCTCATGCCGCTGGTGGCCACGCGGCTGCAGCCGTTCATCATTTCGCGGCCGGTCTTCTTCAGCACGTCGAGCGCCAGGTAGCCGTTGGTGCAGATCGCCTGCTGCGTCAGCATGTCCTGCAGGTTCTGCCGCACGTAGAACAGCACTTCCTGCTCGAGCGCCTTGGCGCGGGTGGCGTCGGTGGCCTTGAGCGACTCCACCTTCTGGAACAGCCGCGCGTCGAGCGTCTCGCCGAAGTGGATCGCGGCCGACAGCTTCTGCATCGCGTCCCACAGCTTGGTGCGGGTGGCCTCGAGCTCCACCACGTCGCGCTGCATGTCGTCGCGCGCCGCGTACAGCTGCTGCATGCTTTTCTGCAGCTGGCCGGAGGCGCCCTGGTACTTGCGGAAGTACGACTGCAGCTTGTTGCCGTAAGGGATGATGCCCAGCAGCTTCTGCGGCTGGAACAGGTCGCCGTCCTTGCCCGGGTTCAGCGTGTCGAGGTGGCCGCGCATGTCCTGGATCGCCTTGAAGGCGCTGGTGTCCTCCATGCCGACGAAGTTGCGCTGCAGCAGCCGCCCCTGCATCAGGCTGGAAGCGACCGATACTTCCTCGCGGCCGAGGGCGAAGGCGCTGTCCAGGCGCGCCTTGAAGCCTTCGCTCTGCACGTCCTCGGTGAGCAGGCCATCCATGAACCGCGTGACCTGGTCCTCCACCGCCGTCTTGAGCTCCGGCGTGATCGGCACCGCGGTGCGCGCCTGTTGCTCGCCCACCGGCTGCAGCACTTCGGGCGGCGCCAGCTGGAAGGTGGCGTCGGCCGTCGTGGCCTGTTGCGTCTGCGTCTGCATCTGGTCTCCCTTACAGGGACATGTAACGAACGGAATCTACTCGGCCGTGGCGGCGGGCGCAACGACCGAGAGGACAGGGACGGGCGTACTGTGAGGCGAGCCCAACGTTTTGCTGAAGCCGGTCGGCCATCAGGCCGTGAGCAGGTGCGCCACCCGCACCTGCAGGCCGGCCGGATCGACCTGCGCTGCGGCCACCGGCGTGCCGACGTTCAGGCCGACGCGATTGAAGACACCGCGGCGGAAGGGCCGCACCATCGCCCCGCCCTTTTCGATGCGGCTGAAGAAGGAGCCCCAGAGGTTGGTGAGCGCCATCGGGATCACCGGCGGCTCGACGCCGTCGGCCCTGGCGCGCTCGAGCACCTTCATCACGCCGCCCTTGAAGGGCTGCAGGTTGCCGTCGCGGGTGAGTGCGCCTTCCGGGAAGATCGCCAGCAGGTCACCGTTGCGCAGCACCTGCGCGGCGCGCTCGAAAGCGGCTTCGTACACGGCCGGGTCCTCCTTCTGCGATGCAATGGGGATCGCCTTGGCCAGCTTGAACATCCAGCCCAGCACCGGTACCTGGAAGATGCGATGGTCCATCACGAAGGCGATCGGCCGCGGGCTCGCCGCCATCAGCAGGATCGCGTCGACGAAGCTCACGTGATTGCACACCAGCACCGCCGCGCCCTCGACCGGGATGTTGTCGTCACCGCGCACCTTGAAGCGGTACACCAGCCGCGTCACCACCCAGGCCACGAAACGCAGCAGGTATTCCGGCACCAGCAGGAAGATGTAGCCCGCCACGATCGCATTCGCCAGGCCGACCAGCAGGAAGATCTGCGGAATGGTGACGCCGGCGCCTAGCAGTGCGCCCGCGATCACCGAGCTGCCGATCATGAACAGGGCGTTGAGGATGTTGTTCGCGGCGATGATGCGGGCCCGGTGCGTCGCTTGCGCGCGCAGCTGGATCAGCGCGTACATCGGCACCGAGTACAGGCCGGCGAACAGCGACAGCAGCGCCAGGTCCGCCATCACGCGCCAGTGCGCCGGCTGCGACATGAAGGCTCCAAGGCCCATCTCGGTGGACGGCGGCAGGCCGCGCGAGGCGAAGTACAGGTCCACCGCGAACACCGTCATGCCGATGGCGCCCAGCGGCACCAGCCCGATCTCGACGTGCCGGCGCGAGAGCAGTTCGCACAGCAGCGAGCCGGTGCCTATGCCCAGCGAGAACACCACCAGCAGCAGCGAGGCGACCTGCGCGTTGCCGTGCAGGACCTCCTTGGCGAACGAGGGGAACTGGCTGAGGAAAACGGCGCCGAAGAACCACATCCAGCTGATGCCCAGCAGCGAGCGGAACACCACCACGTTGCCGTGCGCGAGCTTCAGGTTGCGCCAGGTCTCGCTGAACAGGTTCCAGTTGATCTGCAGCGACGGGTCGCTGGCGGGCGACGCGGGGATCGCCTGGGCCACCAGCCGCCCGGCGATGGCCAGCACGATGCAGGCGGCGCCAACCACCTGCGGTCCGACGGCGGGGATGTCCACCAGCAGGCCGCCGGCGACCTGGCCAAGCAGGATGGCGACGAAGGTGCCCATCTCCACCATGCCGTTGCCCCCGGTGAGCTCGCGCTCCCCCAGGTGCTGCGGCAGGTAGGCGAACTTCACCGGCCCGAACAGCGTCGAGTGCAGGCCCATCAGGAAGGTGCAGGCGAGCAGCACGGTGACGTCGGCGCTGAAGAAGCCCCAGGCCGCCAGCACCATGATGCCGATCTCCAGCCACTTCACCATCAGGATCAGGCTGCGCTTGTCGAACTTGTCCGCCAGCTGGCCCGCCGTGGCGGAGAACAGCAGGAAAGGCAGGATGAACAGCGCGCCGATCACCAGCCCCGCCATCGCCGGTGGCAACCAGGCCACCTGCAGCTGGTAGGTCACCATGACAGTGAACGCGAACTTGAAGAGGTTGTCGTTGGCGGCGCCGGCGAACTGGGTCCAGAAGAAGGGGGCGAAGCGACGCTGGCGCAGCAGCGCGAACTGGTTCGGGTGCGGCTCGGAGGCGGCGGGCAGGCCCGCTTGCGCGGTGACGGTGCTCATGGTGTCTTCCTCTTGTCAGGCGCGGCCGAACCGGCGGACGGCCGCCGGCGTCTTGTTCTGGCGGCCATTCTGGCTCGGCAGTCGAGCGGCGACCGCGGCAATCAACGGCCACGCGGCCAAAGCAGCCGCGATGTGCTTCAAGGTGTGGCCGGACAACAACTCGCGGCTGGCTTCGAAGATGACCTGGTCGTTCAGCTCGAACCACTTGGCGACGGCGTAAGCGAGCAGCACCAAGGCCCACCGGACCTGCAGGGCGTGGGCCGGAGCCGGGCGGAACACCGCCAGCAGGAGCAGGGGGATGCCGCCGAATTGCACCAGCGCCCAGGGCAGCACGTTGCCGGTTGCGAACCAGACGGCGACGCTGCCCAGCGCCATCACCAGCAATGATGCGGCGACCGCGCGCCCGGCCCGGTCGCCCACCAGCGTGCCGGCCAGCAACCCGAGGAGGCCGGCGAAAGCGAAGCTCATGGAGCCGCGATCGATCGCCAGGCCGATGTCGCCCGGCACCAGGTGGTACCAGGCCGACCCGGCGGCGGTGACGAGCAGGCCGGTGAAGAACAGCAGCGCGCAGCCGCGCTCGGCGGACGACAGCAGGGGACCGGCCCGCCCCAGCGTCCACAAGCCGCAGGCGCCGGCCAGCGCGAAGGGCAGGTTGGACAGCACGTCGAGCGCATGCGGCACGCTCCACAGCGTGCGCTGGTCGGCAAAACCGTGCGCCAGCGGCGGCTGGGCAAGCGGCGGCGCCACCAGCGCCACCAGTGCGAGCACGGCAACGAATGCGAGCAGCGCGAGCTCGCGGCGGGTGAGGGACGTACGCATCGGCATCTCCATGAATGAGGCCGCAGTGTCCGGGGGGCAGGGGTGGACGGCCTGGGGTTTCCAGCTACATTCCCACTCCATTGCACTTGCAGTATCACTTTCCTGTACTTTTATGAGCACCACCGCCGATCTCGTGAACGCCCTCAAGAAGGAGCTCAAGGCCGCGCAGATGACGTATGCCGACCTGGCGGAGGGCCTCGGCATGGCGGAGTCCAGCGTCAAGCGCATGCTCGCCAAGGGCGACATGGCGCTGTCGCGCATCGATGCGATCTGTCGCGTGCTGAAGCTCGATTTCGGCGAGCTGGCACGTCGCGTGGCCGACGCCCAGCCCCTGCTCAAGGAGCTGACCAACGAACAGGAGAAGGCCGTCGTCGCCGACAAGAAGCTGCTGCTGTGCGCGATCTGCGTCCTCAGCCAGTGGACGCTGGACCAGGTCAGCCGCGAATACCGCCTGAGCGAGGCGGAGTGCATCAGGTACTTCGTGCAGCTCGATCGCATCGGCATCATCGAGCTGCGCCCCATGAACCGCTACCGCCTCAAGCTGGCGAAGACCTTCCGCTGGCGGCCGCACGGGCCCGTGATGCACTACTTCCGCGACCACGCGGTGCTGGATTACTTCAACGGCGGATTCGACGGCCACGCGGAAGGCCTGCTGCTGGTGCACGGCTCGATCAGCCGCGCCATCGCGCCGTCTTTCCTCGACCGGCTGCAGCGGGTGGCGCAAGACTTCGCCCAGCAACACCAGGCCGACCAGAAGGTCACCCAGAAGGACCGCGAAGGCTACACGCTGGTGCTGGCGATGCGCAGCTGGGAGTTCGAGGCGTTCGCGCAGCTGCGGCGCTAGTGAAAACCGGACAACCGGAGTTCAGCGGAATACCGTTAGCACCCCGGTGTAGCCATAGAGGTGGCTGCGGGCGATTTCGCCGCTGGCGAAGAAGCCGACGAGGGGGACGTCCCCCAGCGCGCGGCGGACGATCTGCATCTCCGCGCTCGGCCCGCCGAAATGCGGGCCGCCGCGGCCGGCGCAGCTGACGTAGATGGCGCCGGCGATGGCGCGCGCCGGGGTCGGCGCGGCGAGCGCGTCGGAAGCCGCCAGCGCGGTGGCGGTAGCGAGCGGCAATTCCTCCGGCTCCACCTCCTCCCGGATTTCCGAGCAGATGCGCACCAGGTCGGCCCGCGCGGCCTCGGCATCGCGGCGGCAGAAGGCCAGCCGCATGCCTTCGTCCACCTTGTTGGCGATCGCGACGCCGCGGCGCCGCGGGTCCAGGCCGATGATGTGCCGCACTTCGACGTCGGTGCCGAAGTGGCCGGTGCGGTGGATCAGGTCCTCTCCCGGCCTGGTGAGGCCGACCAGCGTGCTGCGCAGCGCCGCCATCGCCGCCTCCGGCTGCTCCAGCGTGATCTGCAAATCCTCCAGCAGCACGTCGAGCGCCGGCTCGCCATCGAGCTGCGTCACCAGGTTGCCGTCGGCCCCGGTGATCTGGCGCGACGCGGCGATCGGCTGGCAGCCCTGCGTGACGCGCGAGACCAGCTGCACTTCCTCGCCGAAGGCCACGCCGGACAAACCGCCGCGGAACACGCCGCCGGCCTTGCCCTGCCCCTGCATGTTGCCGTTGCCGCCGATGGCGAACTGCACCACGTCGCCGCGGCTGGAGGCCAGGCCGCCGAACAGGTAGCCGGTGGTGGTGCGCTGCGCCATCTCGGCGATCAATTCCGCCACGTCCGGGGTGCCCGCATCTGCATGCACCAGTGCCGTGTGCGGCGTGAAGGTGGGCGCCAGCGGGGCCACGCCGGAGAACACCCGGTACTGGTGCGGCGGCACTGCGCACAGCATGACCGCGAGCGCCGGTTCGTCGAAATATTCGACGTTCGAAGAGGCGATGCCCACGCCGACGGTGCCGGACCAGTCCGGCACCTCGCGCAACTCCGCCGCGAGGTGATCGAGGATGTCCTGGGCCGACGGCGCGAAGTGGTCGGTGATGTACAGCAGGCCCAGGGTGGGCGAACTCGCGTACCCGGGCAACGTCATCTGGGCGCGCAGCTGGGCCAGCACCAGGCCCGCGGCCAGCTGCCACTGCGGGTGCGTCGCGTGGCCGAAGGGGAACAACTTCATGCGGGTCCTGCTACTGCTTGCTGCTCTTGCGCGGAGTCGATTTGGCGCCGGCCGCCTTGCGCGGCGCGGCTTTCCGGGGCGCGGCGAGCGACCCCTCTTTCGGCGCAGTGACCTGCGCCGCCGACGCGTCGGCGTTCGCCATCTGCGCCACGTCCTTCATCGCCCCGGCGGCAATCTCCTGGAATTGCTGCGTGAGCGCACCCCACCATTGCACCGGGTCCACCGGCGACGCGCCGGCGTCGGCGCCATTGCCGCTCGCGCCCTTGCTCCTGGCGGTGGGCTTGCCCTGGTCCGGCTGCGCCGGCGGCTTCACCTTGAAGGACTCGGCCAGCTCCGCCATGTTGAAGTTCATCGTCTTCAGGGTGGCCAGCGTCATCTTCTGCACTTCCAGCGCCTGGATGGTGGCGGCCAGCGCCTTGCCGTTCTGGTCCAGCCAGAACTGCACCGCCTTCAATTCCGAGATGCGCTTCTCGACTTCTTCGACGTTGAGGGTGGGTGCGACCCAGCTCGACATCCCGGGCAGCTGCGGCATGGCCGGTGAAGCGCCCTTGGAGAGGTTCTGCAGGAAGTCGAAGCCCGGCACGAACTTGCCGAAGCCGAAGGGATTGTTGTCGCTCATCGCCGGGCCGCTCCTCGCAGGTGATCGTTGCGTGAGCTTACTCCAGCCATGTGCGCGGCGCGGCGTGCGCAGGGCCTCAGTGCTTGTGCTCCGGCACGGCGGCGCCGCCGGGTGCGCTGATCGCCACCGGCACCGACAGGTCCAGCGTGCGCTCTGCCCCCTTCGCGTCGCGAAAGCGCAGCGTCAGCGGCACCTGCGTCCCCGTGCGAAAAGGCGTCCTGGGCTGCATCAGCATCAAGTGATAGCCGCCGGGGGCCAGCTGCACCGGCCGGTTCGGCGCCAGCGCCAGCGTGTCCACCGGGCGCATGCGCATCACGTCGCCCTGCATCTGCATCTGGTGCAGCTCCACGCTGCCCGCGGCCGGGGAGGAGGCGCCGATCAGTGTCAGCGGTTCCGCCGCCGTCAGCGTCATGTAGGCACCGGTGGTGGCCTGGCCCTGCACGCTCGGGCGCAGCCAGGCCTGGTCGACCTTCACCGGCGCCGCGGGCTGTGCCAGGGCCAAGGCCGAAAGGGAAAAAAGGAAGGGGGCGATCAGTCGTTTCATCGGGTTCGAGTTCAGTGGGCATGGCCGCCGCCGGCGCCCGGCAGCACTTCCAGCAACGCGGCCGGGGACTTGAGGTCGGAGAACTTCTGGCCGGCTTGCGGCACCTCGGTCCAGTCGGCCCGTCCTTCTTCGCAGACCTGCCGCACCGGCCAGTACAAGGTGCCGGGCTGCGCCGGCATCTGCGCGACCAGCACGAATTCGTCGTAGTGCGCACTCGGCAGCACGTCCTCGCGGGACTTCGCCGTCCAGGTCACGCGCACGACGTCCGCGCCGCGTTCGAGGTCGACACGCCAGCCCGGCTTGGGCATGGGGTGCGCGCCGCGCACGCCCGCGGGAATGTCGACGACGACCTGGCGGGTGGCCGACTCGCCGCAACCGTGGCCGATGCGAAAGGCCGCCTTGTAGCTGGTGCCGGCAACGGCCACCTGGTATTCGAGCGTCACGTGCGCAGAGGCGGCGGCGGCGCCGAGGGCGAGCGCCAGCGCCAGCGGCAGGGAAATGGAAGCTTGTTTCATGGGGGCTGCCGGATTATCCCGGTTCCACCTCGTCCGCGCCGAACCTGGGCGGCCGGCGCTCCCGCAGCGAAGCGATGCCCTCCTGCACGTCCGGACCGGCGAAGCCCATGAACTCCAGGGCCAGCGAGGTGTCGAAGGACGGGCCGGCCTGCCGCAGCCAGTTGTTCAGCGCGTACTTGGTCCAGCGGATGGCGCTCTGGCTGCCCTGGGCCAGCCGGTCGGCCACTTCGTAGGCCTTGGGCAGCAACTGGTCGGCATCGACGGCCAGCGACACCAGCCCGATGCGCTCCGCTTCCGCGCCGCTGATCGGCTCGCACAGCATCAGGTAGTACTTGGCCTTGGCCATGCCGCACAGCAGCGGCCAGATGATGGCGGCATGGTCGCCGGCGGCGACGCCCAGCCGGGTGTGGCCATCGACGATCCGCGCGTCCCGCGCGGCAATGGAGATGTCCGCCAGCAAGCCGGCCACCAGCCCGGCGCCGACAGCGGGCCCGTGCAGCGCACTGACGATCGGCTTGTCGCAGTTGATGACGTTGTAGACCAGGTCACGTGCTTCCTTCCAGACGCGCGAGCGGATGTCGAAGTCGCGCGCCATGTCCTGCACCAGCGCCAGGTCGCCGCCGCCGGAAAAGCCCATGCCCTCGCCGCGCAGCACGGCGCAGCGCACGCTGTCGTCGGCGCCGACGTCGCGCCAGATCTCCGCCAGCTCACGGTGCCCCGCATGGCCCGCGGTCGGCAGCTTGCCGTTGGCGGCTTTCATCTGGATGTCCAGCACGGAGCCGGCCGGTCCGCGGCGCGTGATGTTCAGGGTTTCATAGCGGGCGTAGTCCATGGGCGGGAGCTTATGCGATGGCTCCTGCCCAGCTGCAGAAAATCCCGCAAGCCTGTCAGCGCCCTCCTACACGCCCCGGCGGTCGCGACGTCTGGCAGCGGATGCCGGGCTTTGGTACGGTCACCCCGCATGACGCTTGTGGAGATCCTCTATCCCTCCTGCGCGCTGTTCCTCGACTTCGACGGTACGATGGTGGACATCGCCCCGCAGCCGCACGCGGTGGAAGTGCCGCAGCCGCTGATCGCCGTCCTGCGCGAGCTCGATGGCTACCTGGGCGGGGCCATCGCGGTGATCTCCGGGCGGCCGATCGCCCAGATCGACGACTTCCTGCGCCCGCTGCAGCTCGCCGTGGCGGGAGTGCACGGCGCCGAACGGCGCAGCGTGGACGGCGGGATGCACCTGTTGAACATCCAGCCGCTCGATCAGGTCGAGCAAGCGGCCCAGGCCCTGGTGGCCCAGCATCCCGGGCTGCTGGTGGAGAACAAGCGCGGCTCGCTCGCGCTGCACTACCGGCAGCGCCCGGAGCTCGAAGAGCTGTGCATCGCCACCATGCAGCAGGCAGTCGAACGATCCCCCGGCATGACCTTGTTGCGCGGCAAGATGGTGGCGGAGGCCAAGCCCGGCGGCGCGAGCAAGGGCAAGGCCATCGAAGCGTTCCTGCGCGAGCCGCCTTTCGCCGGCCGCACCCCGGTCTTCATCGGTGACGACTTCACCGACGAAGTCGGCTTTTCCACGGTGCAGCGCCTCGGCGGCATCGGCATCAAGGTGGGCGAAGGCGCGACGGTCGCCTGGCGCCGCCTGCCGGACCCCACCACGCTGCGACGCGAACTGGAGGCGGCGGTCGCCGCCCGACTCTCGAGAACCGAATGAACACGAAGATGACCCCGAACTCGCTGGCCCTGGGCATGGTGGGCAACTGTGCCTTCAGCGCACTCATCGACCGCGAGGCGCGCCTGATGTGGTCGTGCCTGCCGCGCTTCGATGGCGATCCGGTCTTCAACGCGCTGCTCGATCCCAGCGAGAACGGCAGCTTGTGGGCCTTCGAGCTGGAGGACTTCGAGCGCAGCGAGCAGCACTACGAGCCCAACACCGCCGTGTTGCGCACGCGCCTGTACGACCGGCGCGGCCAGGGCATCGAGATCACGGACTTCGCGCCGCGTTTCTGGAGCCGCGCGCGCATGTTCCGGCCGCTCACCCTGGTGCGCCGCATCAAGGTGCTGGGGGGCTCGCCGCGCATGCGGGTGCTGCTGCGGCCGCGCTTCGACTGGGGCCGCACCAAGCCGACCGTCACGCAAGGCAGCACCCACATCCGCTACGTCGGCGGCGGGCAGACGCTGCGCTTCAACTGCGACGCACCGATCTCGTACGTGCTGTCGGAGACCTTCTTCGTCGTCGACCGGCCGATGAACTTCATCATGGGTCCGGACGAAACGCTGGCCACCGGCATCGAGGAAACGGCGCGGCTGTTCGAGCAGGAGACGGTGAGCTACTGGCGCAGCTGGACCCGGGCCCTGGCGCTGCCGCTGGAATGGCAGGAGGCGGTGATCCGCTCGGCCATCACGCTGAAGCTGTCGCTGTTCGAGGACACGGGCGCCATCGTCGCGGCGATGACCACCAGCATCCCGGAAGCGCCGGGCAGCGGGCGCAACTGGGACTACCGCTACTGCTGGCTGCGCGACGCCTTCTTCGTGGTCCGGGCGCTGAACTCGATCTCCGAAGTGGCGACGATGGAGGAGTACCTGCGCTGGCTGATGAACATCGTGATCCGCTCCGGCGGCGGGCACGTCCAGCCGCTGTACGGCATCGGCCAGGAAGAGAAGCTGCCCGAACACATCATGGAGCACCTGCCCGGCTATCGCGGCATGGGCCCGGTGCGCGTGGGCAACCAGGCGCAGGAACATTTCCAGTACGACGTCTACGGCAACATCGTGCTCGGCGCCGCGCAGGCCTTCCACGACCATCGGCTGTTCAAGCGGGCCGGTCGCGCCGAGTTCGTGCACCTCGAGGCTGTGGGCGAGCAGGCCTTCAAGGTCTACGACCAGCCGGATGCCGGCATGTGGGAGCTGCGCACCCGCGCCCGCGTGCACACCTCTTCTGCCCTCATGAGCTGGGCTGCCTGCGACCGGCTTGCCAAGGTGGCCGCGGCGCTCGGACTGCCCGAGCGCATCCGCTACTGGCGCGAGCGCGCCGACACCATCCGCAACCGCATCCTGACCGAATCGTGGAGCGAAAAGCGGCAGGCCTTCGCCGAGAGCTTCGGCGGCAACGAGCTCGACGCCAGCGCGCTGCTGATGGCCGAAGTGAACATGATCGACCCCAACGACTCCCGCTTCGTCGCCACCGTCGACGCCCTGGAGAAGTCGCTGTGCGACGGGCCGTACATGCGGCGCTACGAAGCCGCCGACGATTTCGGCAAGCCGGAGACGGCGTTCAACATCTGTACCTTCTGGCGCATCGACGCGCTCGCGCGCATCGGCCGCAAGGCACAGGCGCGCGAGATCTTCGAGGTGATGCTCAAGAGCCGCAACCACCTGGGGCTGCTGTCCGAGGACACGCATCCGGTCACCGGCGAGATGTGGGGCAATTTCCCGCAGACCTATTCGATGGTCGGCACCATCGGGGCGGCCGTGCGCCTGTCCGCCCCTTGGGATTCCGTCATTTGAAGGCTTCGATTTGAGCAGGCTGGTCGTCGTCTCCAACCGCATCGCGGACCCGCGCAAGACGGCGGCCGGTGGCCTGGCCGTGGCACTGGCTGACGTCCTCAACGCGACCGGAGGGCTGTGGTTCGGATGGAGCGGCAAGATCGTCGACAGCGACGCCGACGACGTCCACTTCCAGCAGGCGGGGCGCGTGAAGCTGGCGACGATCGACCTGTCGCAGGTCGACCACGATGCCTTCTACCTGGGCTACTCCAACGGGGTTCTGTGGCCGGTGTTCCACTACCGGCTGGACCTGGCGGACTTCGATGCCGGGTACATCAACGGCTACCGGCGCGTGAACCAGCTGTTCGCGCGCAAGCTGTTGCCGCTGCTGCGCGACGACGACATCATCTGGGTGCATGACTACCACCTGATCCCGCTCGCCGCCGAACTGCGGGCGCTCGGTTGCCGCCAGCGCATCGGCTTTTTCCTGCACATCCCGCTGCCACCGCCGCTGATGCTGGCGGCGATCCCGGGACACGACTGGCTGATCCGCGCCTTGTTCGCCTACGACCTGGTCGGCTTCCAGAGCCAGGCCGACCTGAGCCACTTCGCCGGCTATGTGGAGACCGAGGCGCATGCGCAACCGGTGGAAGAAGGGCGTTGGCGCGCTTTCGGCCGCACGGTGCAGGCGGGCGCTTTCCCGATCGGCATCGACGTCGAGGAATTCACCGAGCTGTCGAACGCGCGCGAGGCGGTCGAGATGTACGAGCGCATGAAGGAGGAGTACTCGCGGCGCAAGTTGCTGGTGGGCGTGGACCGGCTCGACTACTCCAAGGGATTGCCGCAGAGGCTGCGCGCGTTTCGCGAGCTGCTGGCCAAGTATCCGGAGACGCGCGGCAGCGCCACGCTGATCCAGATCGCCTCGCCCAGCCGCGAGAACGTCAGCGCCTACAACGACATCCTCCATGAGCTGGAGAGCCTCTGCGGGTCCATCAACGGCAACTTCGGTGAACTCGACTGGATGCCAGTGCGCTACATGCACCGCACGGTGGCGCGGGCGCGGCTGCCCGGCCTGTTCCGGGCCAGCCGGGTTGCCCTGGTGACGCCGCTGCGCGATGGCATGAACCTGGTGGCCAAGGAGTTCCTGGTGGCGCAGAACCCGGAAGACCCTGGGGTGCTGGTGCTGTCGCGATTCGCCGGCGCCGCGGAACAGTTGCGCGAAGCGCTGCTGGTGAACCCCTACGACAGCGAGAGCACCGCCGCGGCGATCCAGCTGGCGCTGCAGATGCCGGTGGAGGAGCGGCGCAGCCGCCACCACGCCTTGATGGAGACCATCCGCCGCTACGACGTGCACTGGTGGTGCGACAGCTTCCTGGCCGCGCTGGGACAGGCGCGGGCCGAGGAAAAAGGGCCGAACTGGCTGCGGCTGTAACACGCCGACACGCTGCGCCTGAATCCAGGCCGCGGTCGTCTCCGTATGGATGGACAGGCGCCGCCATTCCGCGCGCCGCGTCCACCCCAAGGAGTTCTTCCATGCAACGCCATCTCATCGCCGCCTGTGCCGCCTCGCTTCTCGCCGTCATCGGTTCCGTCCATGCCGAGGGCTACGGCCGCGGCATGTATGTCAGCCAGGGCACGTCCGCCAACACCGCCGTGATGGGCGCCGCGCCCATGACCACCAAGATGGTCGGCGGCGCAGCGATGTACCCGGGCAAGGACATCATCGACAACGCCGTGAACTCGAAGGACCACACCACGCTGGTTGCCGCTGTCAAGGCGGCCGGCCTGGTCGGCACGCTCAAGAGCGCGGGCCCGTTCACCGTGTTCGCACCCACCAACGCCGCCTTCTCGATGCTGCCCGCCGGCACCGTGGACACGTTGCTCAAGCCGGAAAACAAGGGCACGCTGACGCAGGTGTTGACCTATCACGTGGTGCCCGGGCGCATCGACGCCGCGGCCCTCGCCCAGCAGATCCAGGCCGGAGGCGGCAAGGCGACGCTGCAGACGGTCAGCGGGGGCACCCTCACCGCTTCGATGCGCGGCAACGATGTGATCGTCACGGACGCGAAGGGCAATGCTTCGGTGGTCACGACGGCGGACGTGTACCAGTCCAACGGCGTGATCCACGTGGTCGACCACGTGCTGCTGCCGGGTTGATCGCAACGGCGGGGCGGGCGCGAGCCGAACCCCAGCGCTCAGAACACCGTCGCGAGCAGCCCCGCGATGCCCAAGGCCAGCGCGGCGAGGGCATCGCCGGCGATCAGCCCGCCGCCGAACAGCGAAGTCCCGCTCATGTCCTCCGGCACCCCCTCACGGCGTGCCGGAGCACGCCGCTCCACCAGGCTGGCGACGACGCCCCCCGCTCCCAGCCAGAGCGAGGTGGGCACGTTGACGAAGCCCCCGAACGACAGCGCGTAAGGCGATGGCAGCAGGATCGCATCGACGACGAAGCCGCGCGGCCGCAGCCACTTGCGCAACCCCTCGATCACCAGTCCGATCGCCACGCCGACCAGGATGGCCGTGCGCTGGAAGGGCTTGTCGTCGGTCAGGCTGCGCAGCACCCCGACGAACTTGTACGTCATGGCCGAACTCCACTCCGCCGGTTGCTGGCCTGCCTTCATCACCGTCTGGTCCTGCAGCAGCACCGGGTACGCGGTCATGAACAGGCGCGCGAACACCACCGCCAGCACCGCGCCCACCAGGACGCCCAGCACCTGGTAGCGAAACTGCAGCACGCGCGGCGTGCCCAGGCGCCAGCCGGTCGAGCGGTCCTGCTGCATGTCGCAAGCGACGCTGGTGGACACCAGCAGGATCGCGCCGGCCATCAAGCCGACGCCCGCGTCCGCCAGGCCCAGCATGGCCATCACCACCACCGACACCACGAACGCCGAGGAGATCGGGTTGGAATCGCTGACGCCGGCGGAGATGCCGTTGACCAGTGCGAACAGGAACACCAGCGCGATCGCGACCAGCAGGAAGAACACCGGCTGCCGCAACAGCAGGTGGCCGGCGGCGACGGTGGCTGCGCCCCACAGCAGCACCCACAGCCACAGGCGGCCGCGATGCACGCGCCGCCAGCTGTCCGCGTCCGCCACGGGTGCCGTCGCCGCATCGCGCCGCGCGCCGGGCAAAGCGCGCCAGAAGATCACGGCCATGTCGACCAGCGCGGCGCCCATGATCGTGCCCAGGGCAATGAGGAAGGTGATCTTGCGAAAGGGATCGCCCGGCTCAAGCCAGCCGATTGCCACGAACATCGGGCGCAGCGCCCAACCGAGCAGCCCGCCGATCACCGCCGGCACGCCGATCCGCGCGCCCACCACCATGCCGGCACCGAAGGTGGAGGCCGAGAACTCGATCGCGCCCAAGGCGGCGACGCGACTGGCCGCCAGCCCGGTGAGGAGGCCGGCCGCTGCGCCCGTCCCGAGTTGCCGGACCGACCGCCGCAGCAACTCGGTGTCGGTCAGCGCGCGCAGGATGTTGGCCACCGCCAGCCCCGACGGATACGCCAGCCGCAGCCGGTCGACCAGGATGGGGGTGTACAGCATGCCGACGCCAACACCGAACATGCCGATGCAGGCGAAGTACGCGATGAGCTGCCAGGCCGGCGGCTGTGGCAGGCCCATCCACACCATCGCCTGCACCAGCACGCCCATACCGCTCATGCTGGCGACCGAGGCGGCGGCCGTCTGGATGTAGTTGGCGCCGTGCTTGCCTTCGACGCCGTAGCCCGCCGTGACCGCCGAGCCGAGCAGGCCCGCCAGCACCTGGCCGCCGACGAAGAAGCCCAGCGAGAAGTTCATGTACGCGGCGGTCACGCCCGCCAGCGGGCCCAGCACCAGCATGCCGGTGGCGGCGAGCAGCAGGTGATAGGGCCAGCTGCCCTGCGCCGGCAACCAGGCCCACCGCTGCTGACTGCGAGCATCCATCGCGCCAGTATGCGGGAGGAATATCCCTACCGGATTTCGTAGGGTGTGCAGCTTTAGCTGCGCACCTTGCGGCGGTCACGGTGCGCAGCAAAGCTGCACACCCTACGAGCGACGCGCGTTACGCCGGCGTGCCTGCGCCGCCCGGCCCGACCACCCGCTGCTCGATCGCGCCGAAGATGCTCTGGCCGTCCTTGCCTTTCGCCTCGATACGGATGGTGTCGCCAAAGCGCATGAACTCGGTCGATGGCTTGCCGTCCTGGATGGTTTCGATGGCGCGCTTTTCGGCGATGCAGCTGTAGCCCTTGGGCCAGTCGGTGCGGCCGCTGGCGTCCGTCGTGCCCTTGTTGCTGACCGTGCCCGATCCGACCACGCTGCCGGCGCGCACGGTGCGCGTCTTGCAGATGTGCGCGATCAGCTGGCCGAAGTGGAAGGTCATGTCGGGGCCGGCTTCGCACATGCCCACCTTGCGGCCGTTCCAGCTGCTTTGCAGCAGCACATGGGCGCGGCCCCCTTCCCAGCTGGCGCCGAGTTCATCCGGCGTCACGGCCACCGGGGCGAAGGCAGTCGCCGGTTTGCTCTGGAAGAAGCCGAAGCCCTTGGCCAGTTCGGCCGGGATCAGGTTGCGCAGGCTCCAGTCGTTGGCCACCATCAACAGGCGCACGCCGTCGAGCGCCTGCTCCGGCGTCGCGCTCATGGGGACGTCGCCGGTGACGACCGCGATCTCGGCTTCGAAGTCGATGCCCCATTCCTCGTTGCCGAAGCGCGCGTCCTCGGTCGGGCCCAGGAAGTCTTCGCTGCCGCCCTGGTACATCAAGGGGTCTTCGTAGAAGCTTTTCGGCACCTCCGCATTGCGCGCGGCGCGCACCAGCTCGACGTGATTCAGGTACGCGGAGCCGTCGGCCC
>JAQGMY010000348.1 GCA_028292105.1 Ramlibacter sp. | reverse complement strand
CGCGACATCCGCGACCCAGCGGGTCGGCGCCTCGTAGCTGGAGCCGTCGCTGCGATTCGCCATCGCAAAGCGCTTGCCGCCGGGCGCGAGCCGGGCCATGTGCGCCACCAGCGCCGACTTGGTCAGCCCCTGCAGGTCGATCACGGCGTCGTAGCGCTCGCGGTGCAGGTCGGTGCGGAAGGCCCGCCATTCGGCGCGCGTCGCGGCCGCCAGCGGCGCCTTGCGCCAGCGGCGCAGCTCGCAGGCCACGATGCGATTCACGCCTTCGCAGCGTGCCACCAAGGGCGCGAAGCCGCGCTCCACCACCCAGTCGATCCGGGCCGCGGGGAAGGCGCTGCGCAGGTCGTGCACGACCGGCAGCGTGTGCACCACGTCGCCGAGGGAGGACAGCTTGACGATGAGGAGGTTCAGTTCACGTCATTGCGGGCTTGACCCGCAATCCATGGATCCCGGGTCAAGCCCGGGATGACATGCTGGTGCGAGCGTGCCGCGGCGAGCCTCAATGCGCCGCCTCGGCGATCTGCGCGTCCGGCTTCACCGTGCGCAGCAGCTTGAGCATCACGTCCTCGATGCGATGCATCGCTTCCTGGGTGTGGCCTTCGAAACGCAGCACCAGCACCGGCGTGGTGTTGGAGCCGCGCACCAGGCCGAAGCCGTCCGGCCAGTCGACGCGCAGGCCGTCGATCGTGGTGACCTTGGCTTCGGGAAAGCTCGCCTTCTTCACCAGCTCGGCGACCACCCGTTGCGGCTCGCCCTCTTCGCACTTCACGTTCAGCTCCGGCGTCGAGAAGCTGGTGGGCAGGGCGTCGAGCACGGCGCTCGGGTCGGGATACCGCGACAGGATTTCCAGCAGCCGGCAGCCCGCGTAGGTGCCGTCGTCGAAGCCGTACCAGCGTTCCTTGAAGAAGATGTGGCCGCTCATCTCGCCGCCGAGCGGCGAATTCACTTCCTTCATCTTCGCCTTGATCAGCGAGTGGCCGGTCTTGTACATCATCGGCACGCCACCGGCAGCCTCGATGGCGGGGCCGAGCCGCTGCGTGCACTTGACGTCGAACAGGATGGGTGCGCCCGGCACGCGCGACAGCACGTCCTGCGCGAACAGCATCATCTGGCGGTCCGGATAGATGTTGTTGCCTTCCTTGGTGATGATGCCCAGGCGGTCGCCGTCGCCGTCGAAGGCCAGGCCGATGTCGGCGCCGGTCTCCTTGAGCTTGGCGATCAGGTCGCGCAGGTTTTCCGGCTTGCTCGGGTCCGGGTGGTGGTTCGGGAAATTGCCGTCCACCTCGCTGAACATCTCGATCACCTCGCAGCCGATGGCCCGGAAGATGTCCGGGGCCGATGCGCCAGCCACCCCGTTGCCGCAGTCGACCACGATCCGCATGGGACGTGCCAGCTTGATGCCGCCCTTGATGCGGTCTCGGTACGCGGCCAGGATGTTGACGTTGCGCACATTGCCGGGCGCGCCGGGCTGGTCCCAGGCCGACGTTTCCATCATCTGGCGCAGCCCCTGGATCTCGTCGCCGTAGATGGCGCGGCCGGCCAGCACCATCTTGAAGCCGTTGTAGTCCTTCGGGTTGTGGCTGCCCGTCACCTGGATGCCGCTGCTGCACAGCGTGCTGGCGGCGAAATACAGCATGGGCGTGGTGACAACGCCGATGTCGATGACGTCGACACCGGTGGACACCAGGCCGCGGATCAGCGCGGCTGACAGCGACGGGCCCGAGAGCCGGCCATCGCGGCCGACCGCGACCGTCTTCTCTCCTTCGGCGCGGGCGGCGCTGCCGAAAGCCCGCCCCAGGCCCTCGGCCACCTCTTCGGTGAGCGTGGACGGCACGATGCCGCGAACGTCGTAGGCCTTGAAGATCGAGGACGAGAGTTGCATGGTCGGGCAGCTTCCTGTGGGCGTCGAAGGAGCGCGATTCTAGGCGCAGCAGGCAGGCGGACATGTCCGGAAACGGCCGGTGAACGACCGCCGGCTGCCTATGATGAGCACCATGCCCATCGAAGCCGACACCCTGCAACCCGACGCCTGCTACCTGGCGCTGCAGGCCCGCGACGCGCGCTTCGACGGCAGCTTCTTCACCGGCGTCACCTCCACCGGCATCTATTGCCGCCCGGTGTGCCGCGTGCGCACGCCCAGGCGCGAGAACTGCCGCTTCTTCACCCATGCCGCGCAGGCCGAGGTGGCGGGGTTCCGGCCCTGCCTGCGTTGCCGCCCCGAGCTGGCGCCACACGCGCCGCGCTGGTCGATCCAGGACGCCAGCGACGTGCTGGCGCACCAGGCGGCGCGCCTGCTCGACGAACCGGAAGCCTGGGAGAAGTGGAGCGAAACCCCGGGCAGCGAAGCGGCATTGCCTTCGGTCGCCCGGCTCGCGCAACGGCTGGGCATCAGCGAGCGCCACGTGCGCCGCATCTTCGAAGCGCGCTTCGGCGTCTCGCCGCTGCAGTATCTGCAGACGCGGCGCCTGCTCACGGCCAAGCAATTGCTGGCCGACACGGACCTGCCCGTCACGCAGGTGGCCCTGGTCAGCGGCTTTGCCAGCGTGCGCCGCTTCAATGCCGCGTTCCTGCAGCACTATGGCCTCAGCCCTGGCAAGCTGCGCCGCGAGGGCGGCCAGGCCGGCAAGGGCGTTGCGGTGCGGCTCGGTTACCGGCCGCCGTATGACGTGCAGGCCATGCTGGCCTTCTTCCGCGCCCGGCTCATCGACGGCATGGAATTCGTCGGCGACGACCAGCTGGGTCGCACGCTGTCCATCGAGGCCGGCGGCCAGGTGCATGCCGGCTGGCTGGTCGCCCGCTTCGACGAGCAGCGCCACCAGGTCGTGCTGACCATCGGCGACTCGCTGCGGCCCGTGCTGCCGCTGGTGATCCGCCGCCTGCGCGCGGCGTTCGACCTCGACGCCGATCCGCTGGCCATCGGGTCGGTGCTGCACGAGAGCTTCCCCGGCACCGACGGGCTGCGCGTGCCCGGCACGCTCAGCGGCTACGAACTGGCGGTGCGCGCCGTCCTGGGCCAGCAGATCACGGTGGCCGCGGCGCGCACGCTGGCGCACCGGCTGGTCGACCGCTTCGGCGTCCCGATCGAGACGCCGTGGCCGCAACTCACGCGCCTGTTTCCGCTGCCCGCCGTGCTGGCGGCGGCCGAGGGCGATGCGCTCGGCCAACTGGGCATCGTCAAGCAGCGGCAGGCGGCCATCGTCGCCATCGCGCGCGCGGTCGCCGAAGGCCGGCTGCACCTGCATGCGGGCGCCGACGTGCCCGCGACCGTGGCGCTGCTGCAGACGCTGCCCGGCATCGGCGACTGGACCGCGCAGTACATCGCCATGCGCGCCCTGCGCTGGCCCGACGCGTTCCCGTCCGGCGACGTCGCGCTGCACAAGGCGCTCGGCGTGCAACACCTCAAGAACCCGGCGCGCGAAGCGCAAGCGGCTTCGCAGGCGTGGAAGCCGTGGCGCAGCTACGCGGTCATCCGCGCCTGGGCGCGGCTGAGCGCCGCCCCCACCCGTCAACAAGGACAGCCATGAAGTTCTCCACCTCCCCTGTCGCCGCGCGCCACGCCACGCCCCTCGGCCCCGTCCTGCTGGCCTCCACGCCGCTTGGATTGGCCGGCCTCTGGTTCGACGGCCAGAAGCACCATCCCGACACCACCAGATGGACCTTCGATGCGTCGCATCCGGTGCTGCTGGAGGCCATGCGCCAGCTCGACGGCTGGTTCGCCGGCACGCGTACCAGCTTCGACCTGCCGCTGGACCTGCAGGGCGGCACCGCCTTCCAGCAGGACGTGTGGCGCGCGTTGCTGGCCATCCCGCGCGGCGGCCGCACCAGCTACGGCGCGCTGAGCAGGCAGGTCGGGCGGCCCTCGGCCGTGCGCGC
>JAQGMY010000222.1 GCA_028292105.1 Ramlibacter sp. | reverse complement strand
GGGCGAGCTGCGAGTCCGGATTGGCGTCGGCGATCGCCTGGGCGAAGTCGTCGCAAGTCACCGCATGGCCGTCGTGGCGCTCGAAATAGAGCGCCAGCCCCTGGGCGAAGCCCTCGCGGCCGACCAGGGTCTGCATCATGCGGACCAGCTCGGCGCCCTTTTCGTACACGGTGACGGTGTAGAAGTTGTTGATCTCGATGTACTGGTCGGGGCGCACCGGGTGCGCCATCGGGCCGGCGTCCTCGGGGAATTGCGCCGTGCGCAGCACCCGCACGTCCTCGATGCGCTTGACCGCGCGCGCCGAATCGTGGCCGGCCAGGTCCTGGCTGAACTCCTGGTCGCGGAACACCGTGAGGCCTTCCTTGAGCGACAGCTGGAACCAGTCGCGGCAGGTGACGCGGTTGCCGGTCCAGTTGTGGAAGTACTCGTGGCCCACCACCGACTCGATGTTGGCGTAGTCGGTGTCGGTGGCAGTGGCCTGGCTGGCCAGGACGTACTTCGTGTTGAAGACGTTCAGGCCCTTGTTCTCCATGGCGCCCATGTTGAAGTCGCTGGTGGCGACGATCATGAAGCGTTCCAGGTCCAGCGGCAGGTTGAAGCGCGCCTCGTCCCATGCCACCGAAGCCATCAGCGAGTTCATCGCATGTTCGGTCTTGTCCAGGTCGCCCGGGCGCACGTAGACCTGCAGCAGGTGCTCGTTGCCGTTGCGGGCGGTGATGCGCTGCTCCCGGCACACCAGCTGGCCCGCGACCAGCGCGAACAGGTAGCTGGGCTTGCGGAACGGGTCCACCCACTTCGCATAGTGGCGGCCATCCTCGAGGTCGCCGTGGTCCACCAGGTTGCCGTTGGACAGCAGCACCGGGTACTTGCGCTTGTCGGCGCGCAGCGTGACGGTGTAGCTGGCCATCACGTCCGGCCGGTCCAGGAAGTAGGTGATGCGGCGAAAGCCCTCGGCCTCGCACTGCGTGAAGAAGGAGTCGTTGCTGACGTACAGCCCCATCAGCTTGGTGTTCTTCAGCGGCGCGCAGGTGGTGAAGATCTCCAGGTCGAAGGGCTCGTTGCCTTGCGGCAGGTTCTCCAGCACCAGCTGGTGGTCTTCCAGCTTGAACGACGTGCCCTGGCCGGCGACCAGCACGCGCGCCAGGTTCAGTTCCTCGCCATCGAGCCGCAGCGCCTGCGGCGGCACGTCGGGGTTGCGGCGCACGCGCATCCGGTTCAGGACCCGCGTCTTCGCGGGGTCGAGGTCGAAGCAAAGTTCGACCGTGTCGATCCAGAACGCGGGCGGCTGGTAGTCGGCGCGCAGGATCACTTTGGATTGGCCTTCACGCATGCACGCTCTCCAGAAAATTCTTGTTCATCAGTTCCTCGTAGTCGCGCACCTGCGCGATCACGTGCTTGCCGGCGAGTTCTTCGGCCTTGTGCGTGCTGCAGATCGCCACCGCCCGCATGCCGGCGCGGCCGGCCGCCTCGATGCCGAAAGGCGCGTCCTCGAACACGATGCAGTCGCGCGGCTCCACGCCCAGCTGCTTTGCCGCTTCCAGGAAGATCGCGGGATCGGGCTTGCCGGGCAGGCCCTGGTCCCCGCGCACCGCCGCATCTGGCTGCTTTTCGAGATCCAGGTGCTTCAGCACGAACGCCAGGTTCTTCTCGTCGCCGGCGGTCGCCACCGCCGTCTTCATGCCGCGGTCCTGCGCCTGCCGCAGGAAGCGGGCGAAGCCGGCGACTTCGCGAAAGTCCTTGGCGAAGATCTCGCGGTAGAGCGCTTCCTTCTCGCCCACGAGTTGCCGCGCGCGGTCTTCCGGCAGGTCGTCGCCCATCAGCAGGCGGATGCATTCGATCCCGGTCTTGCCGGTGGTCTTGCGCAGGATCTCGTCCACCGGCATGTCGATGGCGTGCCGCTTCCTGAATTCTTCCCAGCTTTTCGCGTGGGCCGGCATGGATTCGACCATGGTGCCGTCCATGTCGAAGATGAAGGCGCGGGTGCTCATTGGAAGGCCTCGTCGTTCCCGCGGAGGCGGGAACCCAGGGCTCCCGCTTCCACGGCCGACGCGCATTGCGCGCCGGTCTTCAATGCCCTGGGTCCCCGCCTGCGCGGGGACGACGGAGTGTCTGTCATACGCCCTGCTTCAGCGAAGCCTCGATGAATACATCGAGATCCCCATCCAGCACCTTCTGGGTGGCCGAGACTTCCACCCCCGTGCGCAGGTCCTTGATGCGGCTGTTGTCCAGCACGTAGCTGCGGATCTGGTGGCCCCAGCCGACGTCGGTCTTGTTGTCTTCCAGCTTCTGCTGCGCTTCCTGGCGCTTGCGCATCTCGAAGTCGTACAGGCGCGATCGCAGGCGCTTCCAGGCCACGTCGCGGTTGCTGTGCTGGCTGCGGCTGTCCTGGCACTGCACCACGATGTTGGTCGGCACGTGGGTCAGGCGCACCGCCGAATCCGTCTTGTTGATGTGCTGGCCGCCGGCGCCGCTCGCGCGGTAGGTGTCCACCCGCACGTCGGCCGGATTGATGTCGATCTCGATCGAGTCGTCGATCTCCGGATAGACGAAGACGCTGGCAAAGCTGGTGTGGCGCCCGCCCGAGGAGTCGAACGGCGACTTGCGCACCAGGCGGTGCACGCCGGTTTCGGTGCGCAGCAGGCCGAAGGCGTACTCGCCCTCGATCTTCAGCGTGGCGCCCTTGATGCCGGCCGTGTCGCCCGGGGTCTCGTCTTCGACCGTGACCTTGAAGCCCTTGCGCTCGGCGTACTTCAGGTATTGGCGCATCAGCATGCTGGCCCAGTCGCACGCTTCCGTGCCGCCGGCCCCGGCCTGCAGGTCGAGGAAACAGTTGTTGGGATCCGCCGGCTGGTTGAACATCCGCCGGAACTCCAGCCCTTCGACGATCTTCGCCAGCCTGGCCGAGTCCGCTTCGATGGTCAGGAGGCCGGCTTCATCGCCTTCCTCCTTGCTCATCTCGAACAACTCCAGGTTGTCCGAGAGTTCGGACTGCAGGCTCTGCAGCGTGAGCACCACGTCGTCGAGCTGCTTCTTTTCCCGGCCCAGTTCCTGGGCCTTCTTCGGGTCGTTCCAGACCTGCGGGTCTTCCAGCGCGGCGACGACCGTTCTCAGGCGTTCCGATTTGGCATCGTAGTCAAAGATACCCCCGGAGGTCCTCGGCACGCGCCTGCAGGTCTGCAAGGTTCGTACCGATGAGGTTGATGCGTTCGGCGTCCATGATTCGTGTCCTTGGTGTTGGGTTCCGCCGTGCGTGGCACAGCGGGTGCAGTCCCCCATTTTGTCATGCCGTCCCGGCGCGCAAGCCCGGC
>JAQGMY010000206.1 GCA_028292105.1 Ramlibacter sp. | reverse complement strand
GCAGCGGCAGCGGCAGCGGCAGCGGCGGCGGCGGCGCAACCGGCTCCGGCGGCTCCGGCGGGACCGGCGGTTATGGCGGCGGTGGGGCCGGCTTCGAGGGTTCGACCCACGGCGGCATGTCGGCCAGCGGTGCCCCCGGTGCCGGCGGCTACAACAGCTACGGCGCACAGGGCGGCAGCTCTTATGGATCGCCCGGCGGCGGTGGCGGCCATTCTTCCGGCTACGCACCGGCAGCCAACGGCCGCTACCAGCAAGGCGGCGCAACGGCGCAAGGCTCGGGGGGCATCGCCGACGAGACCCGCATGATGACCAACACCACGCCACTGGCGCGCGCCAAGGCGCGGGCCACGGGCGTGATCGGCCAGCTGCGGCGCCTGCTGCGCGACAAGGTCGCCGGGTACGAGCAGGACGGGCCCAAGCAGCCGCCCTCGTCCGCCCTGGTCGAAGCGGTCGGCATGCACGCGCACCAGGTCGTGACCCAGGTGCAGAGCCGGGTCAACGAGGCCATGACGATCGGCGACATCGTCATCTTCGACGACGAAGCAGTGGAGCAGGTGGCGCACGACCTGCGCTCGCGCACCCAGGACCTGAAGAAGAAGGCCTCCTCCTCCAGCGAGAAGGCGACCATCGAAATCGTCGCCCTGATGTTCCAGGCCATCCTGTCGGAGGAGCGGATCCCTTCGGCGATCCGCGTCTGGTTCGCGCGGCTGCAGATGCCGGTGTTGCGCGTCGCCCTGGCCGAACCCGAATTCTTCGGCTCGCTGGAGCATCCGGCGCGCCAGCTGATCGACCGCATGGGATCGTGCGTGCTGGGCTTCAACGCCGCGGCCATCAACGGCAGCGCGCTCGAGATCGAGATCAAGCGCGTGGTGCAGGTCATCGAGCAGTACCCCGAGACCGGGCGGCGCGTGTTCCAGCTGGTGTACGAGGAGTTCCAGCGCTTCCTCTCGCGCTTCCTGACCGAGAAGGGGCCGAGCCAGAAGCTGGTGACCATGGCCCAGCAGGTGGAGCAGAAGGAGACGATGGCGGTCCAGTACACCATCGAGCTGCGCAAGATGCTGACCGACGTGCCGGTGCGCGACGAGATCCGCGAGTACCTGTTCAAGGTCTGGGCCGAGGTGCTGGCGGTGGCTGCCGTCAAGAACGGGCCGCAGCATGAAGAGACGCTGGCGCTGAAGAAGTCCGCCAGCGACCTGGTGTGGGCCGCCAGCGCCAAGCCCAATCGCAACGACCGCGCCAAGGTAATCCAGGACCTGCCGGACCTGCTCACACGCCTGCGCCGCGGCATGACCCTGCTGGGCCTGAACGCCGGCGACCAGGAAAACCACATCAAGGTCATTGGCGACACGCTGGCCGATGCCTTCCTGTCGAAGACCGCGGCCATCCCGCATGCGCGCATCGAGGAGATGACCAAGCGCCTGGCCAACCTGGAAGATTTCGTCTCCGACGACGACGCCGGCGAGCTGCCCCTGGACCAGGAGAGCATCGAGATGATGCTGGGCATCGACGCCTCGATGATCGAGGTGATCAGCACCGGCGGCTCGCAGCCGACCGACGCGATGATGTCCTGGGCCAACGAGCTGCAACTGGGCAACTGGTTCACGATGGACCACAACGGCAAGGTCCGGCAGGTGCAGTACGCCTGGGCCAGCGATCGCCGCCAGCTGCACCTGTTCGCCGCCAACGACGGTTACTGCTACCTGATGCCGTTGCGCCGCCTCGGGGCCTACCTGCAGGCCGGCCTGCTGGTGCCGAACGAGGAAGAGGCGCTCACCGTGCGCGCCACGCGCGACGCGCTGGCCAAGCTGGACGCGAATCCGGAACGGTTGCTGCAGTAGGGGCGGTCAGGTGCGCGGCTTCACCGCACCTCGCGAAGACGAAAGATCGGGCGGCAGCCCTGCACCATCCGGTACCGGTAGGGTGTGCGGCAACGCCGCGCACCACCCCCGAACCTCAATGCGCCACCCGGTCCTCGGTGTCGTCGCAGAGTTCGTCGAGGATCAGCGCATCCGGCTCGTGGCCGAAGCGCCAGTACACCATCAGCACGATGATCTTGAGCGCGTCCAGCGGCACGGGGCCTTCGGTGCCGGCGGCCATCGCGCGGTCGACGACGATCTCGCGCAGCGCCGCGGGCAGCACGCCGGAGGATTCGAGGAAGGTGATGAAGCCCAGGCACTCGGCGCCCAGGTGGTCCTGCTCCGCGACCGAGAACACGCGCATGCTGTTCTGGCTCGGCGCGCTCGACCAGTCGACCTCGGGCTCGTCGGCCACGCAGATGTTCTCCGCGGCGACGTTGAGACCGTCGAGCCACACCAGGGCCTCGCGGATCTCCTCGGGTTCGAAGCCATGGGCGCTGAGCTTGCGTTCGAGCTGGTGCAGCTCGGGGCAAGCATCGCCGCGCCAGTAGTTTTCGTAGACGAACACCAGCACTTCAAACATGGGCCCAATATAGCCGGAAGATCCGTGCAACTGTCCCGTCTTTGCTTGCCATTGTTGCAAGCCTGCGTCGCGCAGGGGCAGGCGGGGGCTCAGGCGGCGGCCTGGCGCTGGAACAAGCCCCCCGGCAGGCGAGCCACGGCACCTGCCAGTTCCAGCTCCAGCAGCTGCGCCTGCAGGTGCGAGGCGGGAATGCCGGTGCGGGCGATCAGCGCGTCCAGCCCGATCGGGTCGAACCCCATGGCCTCGAGCAAGGGGTCCTCGCCTTCCGGCGATTCCATCGGGACCGCCGCCGCGCCCGCCGGCAGCACGAAGCGCAGGTCCTCCAGCACGTCCTGCGCGCTCTCCACCAGCTTGGCTCCCTGGCGCAGCAGCGCATGGCAGCCGCGCGCATGGGGCGAGTGGATCGAGCCGGGAATGGCGAACACTTCCTTGCCCTGTTCGGACGAAAGCCGCGCCGTGATCAGGGAGCCGGACTGCAGGGCCGCCTCCACCACCAGCGTCCCCTGGCCCAGGGCGGCGATCAAGCGGTTGCGGCGCGGGAAATTGGCTGCCAGCGGGGGCGTGCCGATCGGGTACTCGCTGACGATCATGCCGCGGGCGGCGATGCGGTGCGCCAGCTCCAGGTGCGCCTTCGGGTAGACCCGGTCGAGGCCGGTGCCGACCACGGCGATGGTCGCCAGCGCGTCGGGCGCCGCACCTTCCAGCGCGCCGTCGTGCGCCGCGCCGTCGATGCCCAGCGCCATGCCCGAGACGACGGTGACGCCGGCCTGGGCAAAAGCTTTCGAGAAGCGCCGGGCGTTCTGCAGGCCCTGCGCGGTCGGATTGCGGCTGCCGACGACGGCCAGCGCGCGTTGGGGCGCGACCTCCAGTCGCCCCAGCCGGTACAGCACCAGCGGCGGGTCTTCCATGTTCAGGAGGCCGGCAGGGTATTGCGCATCCGCCAAGGTCAGCACCTGCCGGTGCGCGGGGTCCCCTTCCAGCCAGGCGAGCGTCGCCTCCAGCTGGGCGCCGAAGCGATCCGGCTCCTGGTGCAGGGCCGCCGCGCGGCTGGCGCCGACCACTTGCAGGACGGCTTCGGTGTCCTGGGCAAAGACGGCTTGCGGCAAGCCGAAGGCCGCGAGCAATCTGCGCGCGGCCTGTGGACCCAGGGCCGGATTCAGCGCGAGGCGCAGCCAGGCTGCCAGCTCGTCGCGCTGCATCGGCCTGGCTAGTTCGGGTTGGTGACCCGGTCGCCCACCGAAATCACGTCGGTGATTTCGAGCACCAGCGCATACGACAGGTGCTCGAAGGTGCGGAACACCATCAGCAGCCCGGAGCGCTCGTCCGGCAGCTTCATCGGCGCGTGCTCGCCGGCCTGGGAGCGGTCGGTCATGCGGCGGCCGGCGTGCAGGATCGCCAGCACGTGGCCGTTCTCCAGGCCGTCGGCGGTGCCGCGGTTCAGGGACACCACCTGGCTCTGCCCGACCAGTGCCACGGCGTCACCATAGACCGAGACAATGGAGCCGTCGATGGTGCCGCCGGGGGCGCGCGGCACGTAGGTGGCGAATTGCCGCGGCGGCTCCGGCAGCAGCCGGTCGCCGACGCGCATTTCTTCCTTGGCGCGGGTGATGTCGACGGTGGCCGGGACCACGGTAGACACCATCGCCCCGGTGCTCACGCGCACCGGCTGCATGGATTCGCTGCGCACCAGCTCCGCGCTGCCCAGGTAAGGCGCTTCGTAGCCCAGCACCTGCTTGGTGATGGGATCCTTCAGCGGCCTGGCATTGCGGTACACGCGGAAGGCATCGGGCCGGCGCGGGTCCGACTCGACCAGCGGCGCGCCGGTGCGGCCCCGCACGTAGGCGCGGTCGCCTTGCGTGAGCAGCACCCGGTCGTCCGGGCCGGCCACGATGCGCGGTGCGACTTCCAGTTCGCCGGCGCCGACGATGATCGCTTCGTTCAGGAAGGGATCGATCGCTTCCGGCGGCAGCGTGGGGATCGAGCTGTCAGCCAGGGAGGCGATGCGGGTGCGCGGCGAGACGCGGATCGTTTCCGTCGGCAGGCCGGCCGGAGCCTGGCCCACCCGCAGGCGCGCGAGGCCGTCCGCCTTTTCCAGGTACAGGCTCTGGCCCGGGTAGATCAGGTGCGGGTTGCGGATCTGCTCGAGGTTCATGCCCCAGAGCTCGGGCCAGCGCCACGGACGCTTGAGGAACATGCCGGAGATCGCCCACAGCGTGTCGCCGGACCGCACCGTGTACTGGTCGGGTGCGTTGGGCGACAATTCCGACAGCGGAATGCCGCCTGCCGCGACCTGCTGCGCTGTGGAGCGCTGCGCTGGCGTGATGGGAAAGTTCTGCGCGCCGGCTGGGGTGCATGCCAGTCCTGCCGCCAGCAGCGCGGAAAAGACCGCGATGCGGCGAGAAGCCAGGCTGAAAACCGCCTTGGATGGAGCCATCTGGTTTTTCGTCCACTCTTGACAAGTTGCTGGCGATTCTGGCCTCAAGTCCTTGATTGGGCAATGAATATGGCCTCTGTCGGCAGCCGGCAACGGCAAAAGTGGCGAAAATAGCGACAACCCCCATCCAGTCGACGCCATGGCTCTCCTTCCCATCCTCCATTACCCCGACCCGAAGCTGCACACGGTGGCCAAGCCCGTGCAGGCGGTCGACGCCCGCATCCGCACCTTGATCTCGGACATGCTCCAGACCATGTACGACGCCGAGGGCATCGGCCTGGCCGCAACGCAGGTCGACGTGCACGAGCGGCTGGTCGTGATCGACACGTCCGAGGAGCGCAACCAGCCGCTGGTGCTGGTCAACCCGGAGATCACCTGGGCCAGCCCGGAACGGCAGGTCGCCGACGAAGGCTGCCTCTCGGTGCCCGGCATCTATGACGGCGTGGAGCGTTCGACTTCGGTCAAGGTGCGGGCGCTCGACGCCGACGGGCAGTCGCGCGAGATCAGCGCCGACGGCCTGCTGGCGGTCTGCATCCAGCACGAGATGGATCACCTGATGGGGAAGGTCTTCGTGGAATACCTGTCACCCCTGAAGCGCAATCGCATCAAGACCAAGATGTTGAAGGCGCGCCGGGATCCGGAGCGCGTCTGAGGAGCCGCCATGCGCCTGCTACTGCTGTCGATCTGCGCCGCCTTCCTGCTTGGTGCCTGCGCCCATCCCTGGAACACCGCCAACATCCCCGCCGGCACCAGCCGGGAGCAGGTGATCGCCCAGGCCGGCAATCCGGCGCGGATCGTGCCCTTGCCGGATGGCGGCCAGCGCTTGCAGTACACGCTGCAGCCGCTGGGCCGCTATGCGTTCATGGTGGACCTCGATGCATCCGGGCGCGTGGTGCGTTCGCGCCAGGTACTCACCGAGGCGGAGTTCAACCGCATCGAAATCGGCAAGTGGACCCGCGCAGACGTGGAGCGTGAGTTCGGGCCGCCGGCGATGGTGGACGGCGTCGCCAGCTGGAACGGACCCATCATGACCTACCGCTGGTACGGGCAAAGCGAGATGTTCTATCACGTGTACCTCGACCCGCAAGGCGTGGTGCGGCGCGCGCATCCGGCCATGGAATTCCTCAACACGCGCGACCGCTGGTGAAAGTCGCCTTCGCCGGCACGCCGGAGTTCGCGCGGACGGCGCTGGAGCGCCTGCACGCGGCCGGCTTCTCCGTGCCCCTGGTGCTGACGCAGCCGGACCGGCCCGGCGGTCGCGGCATGAAGCTGCAGCCCTCATCGGTCAAGCAGTTCGCGCAGGCCCACGGCATTGCGTTGGCGCAGCCGCGCAGCCTGCGCCTGGACGGCAAGTACCCGGAGGACGCCGCCGCGGCGCGCGAAGCCTTGCTGGCTGCCGGCGCCGACGCGCTGGTGGTCGCCGCCTACGGGCTGATCCTGCCGCAGTGGGTGCTGGACCTGCCGCGCCTGGGCTGCCTGAACATCCACGCTTCGCTGCTGCCACGCTGGCGCGGCGCCGCGCCGATCCACCGCGCCATCGAGGCCGGCGATGCGCAGACGGGTGTCACCATCATGCAGATGGACGCCGGCCTCGACACGGGCGACATGCTGCTGGTGGAGCGGCTGGCCATTGCCCCGGATGCCACCACGGCGTCGCTGCACGACCAGCTCGCCACGCTCGGCGGGCGGATGATCGTCCAGGCGCTGGAACTCGCCGCTCGCGGCGGCCTGCGGCCGGTCAGGCAGCCGGCCGAAGGGGTGACCTACGCGCACAAGATCGACAAGGCCGAAGGCGCGATCGACTGGTCGCTGCCGGCGGCCACCATCGCCCGCCGCGTGCGGGCCTTCGATCCTTTCCCCGGGGCCTCCGGTGTGGTCGGCGGCGAGACGCTGAAGGTGTGGGCGGCGCAGCCCCGGCCTGCCGCGGCGCCGGCCGGACCCGGGACGGTGCTCGCTGCCGGCCCCGAGGGCGTGGACGTCGCCTGCGGCGAGGGCGTGCTGCGCGCCACCGAACTGCAACGCGCCGGCGGCAAGCGCCTGCCGGCCGCCGACTTCCTGCGCGGCTTCCCCTTGCAGGCCGGCCAGAGTTTCCAGCGCTGATGTTCTTCCTGCCCGAGATCCATCGCCATCCGCAGTTTCGCGCCGGCATCCGCGCCAGCGCCGCTGTCGCGCCGGGCATCGCCGCCTGGGGTGTGATGACCGGTGTCGCCATGATCAAGTCCGGCATGAGCCTGGTCGAAGTGGTGGCCATGACGGTGTTCGTCTACGCCGGCAGTTCCCAGCTGGCGGCCACGCCGCTGATCGTCGCCGGCGCCCCGGCCTGGGTGATCTGGGCCACGGCCTTCTGCGTCAACCTGCGGTTCGTCGTGTTCAGCCTGCACCTGCGCAACTACCTGATGCACTTGCCGCGGTGGCGCCGGCTGGTCCATGGCTTCCTCACGGCGGACATGACCTATGCGCTGTTCACCTCGCGCTACACGGAGCCGGCGACGGATGCGGAGGGCCGGCGGGCGCAGGAGGCCTACCTGGCGGGCAATTACTTCGTCACCTGGCTGGGCTGGACCGGCGGCAGCCTGCTTGGCATCGCCGCCGGCAACCTGATCCCCTCGTCGTGGGGCTTCGGCTTCGCCGGCGTGCTGTGCCTGCTGGGGATCGTCTGCTCGCTCGCCAACACCCGGATGCGCGTGCTGGCGGCGCTGGTGTCGGCGGTGGCCGCCGTCGTAGCCTACGCGCTGCCGCTGAAACTGAACGTGGTGGTGGCGATCGTCATCGCCGTGCTCGCCTGCCTCTGGGTCGAGAGCCGCTGGCCGCCCAAAGTGCGGGAGCAGGCCGCATGAACGGCGTGACCGACGGCTGGACCCTGCTGGTGATCTTCGGCATGGCGGGGGTGACCGTGCTCACGCGCTGCTTCTTCTTCATCCTCGACCGGGCCTGGGCGATGCCGGCCTGGGCCGACCGCGCGCTGCGTTACGCACCCGTAGCCGCGCTCGCCGGCGTGGTCCTGCCCGAAGTGGTGATGACCAACGGCCAGTTCGCCGCCAGCTGGCACGACGCCCGGGTGTGGGCTGCCGTCGTCGGCGCCATCGCCTATTTCTGGCGGCGCAGCGTGCTGGCCACGCTGATCATCGGCATGGCCGTCTACCTGCCGTTGCACCTGGGCCTGGGCTGGTAAGCGCCCCGGCCGTTGCGCGGCTTCCTAGAATGCGGGGTTTCGCCCCAACATTCCGAGAGCTGTCATGAACGTCCTGCGCTTTTCCGATCTGTGCGACGAAGGTCGCGCCCGCGGCCGCCGCGTCTTCATCCGGGCCGACCTCAACGTGCCGCAGGACGACGCCGGCAACATCACCGAGGACACCCGCATCCGTGCCTCCGTGCCCTGCATCCAGATGGCGCTGGAGGCGGGCGCCGCCGTCATGGTGACCTCGCACCTGGGCCGGCCCACCGAGGGCGAGTTCAGGCCGCAAGACTCGCTGGCACCGGTGGCCAGGCGCCTGTCCGAACTGCTGGGGCGGCCGGTGCCGCTCAAGCAGGACTGGGTCGACGGCGTCGATGTCCAGCCCGGCGAGATCGTGCTGCTGGAGAACTGCCGCCTGAACAAGGGCGAGAAGAAGAACAGCCCCGAGCTGGCGCGGAAGATGGCCGCGCTGTGCGACATCTTCGTGCACGACGCCTTCGGCACCGCGCACCGCGCCGAAGCCTCCACCTACGGCATCGCCCAGTACGCGCCGGTCGCTTGCGCGGGGCCGCTGCTGGCGGCGGAGATCGACGCCATCACGAAGGCGCTGGCCAACCCGAAGCGGCCGCTGGTGGCGATCGTCGCCGGCTCCAAGGTCTCGACCAAGCTGACCATCCTGCAGGCGCTGGCCAGCAAGGTCGACCAGCTGATCGTCGGCGGCGGCATCGCCAACACCTTCATGCTGGCCGAGGGCCTGCCGATCGGCAAGTCGCTGGCCGAGGCCGACCTGCTGGACCAGGCCAGGAGCGTGATCGCCGCGATGAAGGCGCGCGGGGCCGAAGTGCCGATCCCGACCGACGTCGTGGTGGCCAAGACCTTTGCCGCCGACGCGCCGGCGACGGTCAAGGCGGCCCGCGACGTGGCCGCGGACGACCTGATCCTGGACATCGGCCCGGAGACCTCGGCCAGGCTGGCCGCGCAGCTCAAGGTCGCCGGCACCATCGTCTGGAACGGGCCCGTGGGCGTGTTCGAGTTCGATGCCTTCGCCAAGGGAACGGAAGCCATCGCGCGGGCGATCGCCGCGTCCGACGCGTTCAGCATCGCCGGTGGCGGCGACACGCTCGCGGCCATCGCCAAGTACGGCATCGAGGGCGACGTCGGCTACATCTCCACCGGCGGCGGCGCCTTCCTGGAGGTGCTGGAAGGCAAGACGCTGCCGGCCTTCGAGATCCTGGAAAAGCGCGCCAAGGGCTGAGCCGCACCCGCCGGTAACTTGCCGGGCATGGCGTCCGTGTGAGAATCGGCGCAAATTCAGAAGGACACTAGATGGCGAGCCGCGCGACCAAGATCGTTGCCACCCTGGGCCCCGCGTCCAGCGACCCGGTGGTCCTCGAGCAGATCCTGAGGGCGGGCGTGAACGTGGTGCGCCTGAACTTCAGCCACGGCACGGGGCAGGACCACATCGCGCTGGCCAGGCTGGTGCGCGAGGTCAGCCACAAAGCGGGGCGCGAGGTCGCCATCATGGCGGACCTGCAAGGCCCCAAGATCCGCGTCGGCAAGTTCGCCGACGGCAAGGTCTCGCTGCAGACCGGGGGCAAGTTCGTCCTCGACGCTTCACGCACCGAACCGGGTGACCTGGGCGGCGTGGGCCTCGACTACAAGGAGCTGCCGCGCGACGTCAAGCCCGGCGACACGCTGCTGCTGAACGACGGCCTGATCGTGCTCACCGTCGAGGCCGTCAAGGGCGACCAGATCCGCACCAGCGTCAAGCAGGGCGGCGTGCTGTCCAACAACAAGGGCATCAACAAGCTCGGGGGCGGGCTGACCGCTCCGGCCCTGACCGCCAAGGACATGGAAGACATCCGCACGGCGATGAGCTTCCAGGCCGACTACGTGGCGGTGAGCTTTCCCAAGAACGCCACCGACATGGAAATGGCGCGGCAGCTTTGCAACGTCGCCGCGCAGGAGTTCCGGCACCGGCCGGCCCTGATCGCCAAGATCGAGCGGGCCGAGGCCATCCCCAATCTCGAGTCCATCCTGAAGGCCAGCGACGGCATCATGGTGGCGCGCGGCGACCTGGCGGTGGAGGTGGGCAATGCCGCGGTGCCGGCGCTGCAGAAACGCATGATCCGGCTGGCGCGCGAGCACGACAAGCTGGTGATCACCGCCACCCAGATGATGGAGTCGATGATCACCAACCCGGTGCCGACGCGCGCCGAGGTGAGCGACGTCGCCAACGCGGTGCTGGACGGCACCGACGCCGTGATGACCAGCGCCGAAACCGCCACCGGCGCCTTCCCGGTGGAAGTGGTGCGGCAGATGGCGGCGATCTGCATCGAAGCGGAAATGGCCGAGGACGTGAAGCTCGACGCCGACTTCACCGGCATGGCCTTCTCGCGCATCGACCAGTCGATCGCCATGGGCGCCCTGTTCACCGCTTACCACCTGGGCTGCAAGGCCATCGTCGCGCTGACCGACTCGGGCTCCACCCCGCTCTGGATGAGCCGGCATCGCATCCACATCCCGATCTACGCGCTGACACCGAAGCTGGTGACGCAGCGCAAGATGGCGCTCTACCGCAACGTGCGGCCGCTGCTGATGGACCAGAACGTCGAGCGCGACACGGCGCTGGCGGAGGCCGAGGCGCACCTGAAGAAGCGCGGCATCCTGTCGTCGGGTGACATCTACGCCATCACCTGCGGCGAACCGATGGGCGCTCCGGGCGGCACGAACATGCTGAAGATCGTGCGGGCGGAGTAGGGTCTCCAAAGCCGGACAGCCGGACAGCCGGAAGCAGAGGTTTCGCAGAAGAGTTCCGCGTCCGGTTGTCCGCTCCCGCATTTCCCCGCAGAAACAGCCTCAGCCGGTAGAATTCAAGGCAGTCAGCACGCGGTTACAGCCGCCATCCCCGTCGTACAGGAACTGCCATGCCCCTCGTCTCCATGCGCGAACTGCTGGACCATGCCGCCGTCAACGGCTATGGCATCCCCGCCTTCAACGTCAACAATCTCGAACAGGTCCAGGCCGTCATGGAGGCTGCCAAGGAGACCGGCGCCCCGGTGATCCTGCAGGCCAGTGCAGGCGCCCGCAAATACGCCGGCGAGTCCTTCATCAAGCACCTGATCTCGGCGGCCATCGAGGCCTATCCGAACATCCCGCTGGTGATGCACCAGGACCACGGCCAGAGCCCGGACGTCTGCAAGGGCGCGATCGACCTGGGCTTCTCCTCGGTGATGATGGACGGCTCGCTCGAGGCCGACGGCAAGACGATCGCCAGCTACGACTACAACGTGGAGGTGACCCGCAAAGTCGTCGACATGGCGCACAAGTACGGCATCACGGTCGAAGGCGAGCTCGGCTGCCTGGGCAGCCTGGAGACCATGAAGGGCGACAAGGAAGACGGCCACGGCACCGAGGCGACGATGACGCGCGAGCAGCTGCTGACAGACCCCGAGCAGGCCGCCGACTTCGCCAGGCGCACGCAGATCGACGCGCTGGCCATCGCCATCGGCACCAGCCACGGCGCCTACAAGTTCTCGCGCAAGCCCACCGGCGACATCCTGGCGATCGACCGCATCAAGGAAATCCATCGCCGCATCCCGACCACGCACCTGGTGATGCACGGCTCCTCCTCGGTGCCGCAGGACCTGCTGGCGATCATTCGCCAGTACGGTGGCGACATGAAGGAAACCTACGGCGTGCCGGTCGAGGAGATCCAGGAGGCCATCAAGCATGGCGTGCGCAAGATCAACATCGACACCGACATCCGCCTGGCCATGACCGGCGCGGTGCGCAAGTTCCTGGCCGAGAACCCCGACAAGTTCGACATGCGCGAATGGATGAAGCCGGCGCGCGAAGCCGCCAAGCAGATCTGCAAGCAGCGCTACATCGAGTTCGGCTGCGAAGGCCAGGGCGGCAAGATCCGCGGCGAAAGCCTGCAGGTGGTGGCCGCCAAGTACGCCCGGGGCGAGCTCGCCCAAGAGGTCCGGTAAGCCGCTGCCTCCGCTTGCGATAATGCACGGCCCGCAAGTTGCGGGCCGTTGTCCTTTTTGCCGCCTGCATGACCGCCGCCCTCCACACCTCCAACATCACCTCGCTGCCGCTGCTCGCGCGCGGCAAGGTGCGCGACAACTACGCCGTCGGGACCGATCGCATCCTGATGGTGGCCAGCGACCGGCTGTCCGCCTTCGACGTGATCATGGGCGAGCCGATCCCGGGCAAAGGCGAGATCCTGACGCAGATGGCGCTGTTCTGGTTCGCGCGGCTGGGGCACATCTGCCCCAACCACCTGACCGGCGATGCGCCCGAAAGCGTCGTCACGCCGGCCGAAGTGCCGCAGGTGCGCAATCGCTCGATGCTGGTGCGGCGGCTGCAGCCGATTCCGGTCGAAGCCGTGGTGCGCGGCTATCTGGCCGGCAGCGGCTGGCAGGAGTACCAGGCGACCCAGTCGGTGTGTGGCGTGCCGCTGCCGCCCGGACTGAAGAACGCGAGCAAGCTGCCGCAGCCGATCTTCACGCCGGCGGCCAAGGCAGCGATGGGCGAGCACGACGAGAACATCAGTTTCGAACGCACGGTCGAGATGGTCGGCGCGGAGCTGGCGGGCCGCATCCGCGAGCTGAGCATCCGCATCTACCAGGAGGCCGCCGACTACGCCCTGACCCAGGGCCTGATCATCGCGGACACCAAGTTCGAGTTCGGGCTGGATCCGCAAGGCGAGCTGGTGCTGATGGACGAAGTGCTCACGCCCGACTCGTCGCGCTACTGGCCGGTGGAAGCCTACGAGGCCGCTTACCAGGCCGGCCAGAACCCGCCCAGCTATGACAAGCAGTTCGTGCGCGACTGGCTGGAGCAGGTGCGCGTCGACGGCAAGCCCTGGGACAAGACCCCCCCGGCGCCCCACCTGCCGCAGGACGTCATCGCCCGGACCGCCTCCAAGTACCGCGAGGCGCTGGAGCGGCTGACTGCCTCCAGGTAGCCGGGTGGCGCGTGCTGTTTGAAACGGATTCCTGCTCGTAGGGTGTGCACGCTCGCGTGCGCACCACCCCACCCGCGCAACTAGCTAGCTCAGAATCACGCTCGACAACCGGCGCCGATACGTCGCCACGACCGGATCGTCCGGCGGAATCTGTCCTTCCGCCACCTTGGGCTTCGGTGTTTCGATCAGTTCCAGGATGCCGATGTAGGTCTTGCGCGCCAGGTCCTCGTTCCACGACTTGTCGCGCATCAGGATCTCCAGCAGTTCGTCCATCGCGGCGGTCCATTGCTGCTGCGCGAACAGCAGCCGTGCGCGGTCGAAGCGGGCCTGGAAATCACGCTTGTTGGCGGCGATCTTCGCATCCAGGTCGGCCGCCGCCGGCTGGGTTGCGGCAAAGGACATGGCATCGAGCCAGCGGGCCAGTGCATCGATCTTGCGCACCAGTGCGGCCTTGTCGGCCACCGGCTCGAGGGCGCGGCGCGCCTCGTCTTCGCGCGCTGCCAGCAGCAAGGCCTTCACGTATTCGAAGCGGGCGTCGTCATTGGACGGATCCGTCGCCACCGCCTGCTGCAGCTGCTCGATCTTGGCCTCGGGATCGAGCGCAGCCGGCTCTTCGGCCAGCGGCTCCTCTTGCTCGGGCTCCGCTTGCAGCGCCTGCACGTGCTTGTCGAGGAATTCGCGCACCTTGCCTTCCGGCAGCGCGCCCGTGAAGCCGTCGACCGGCTGCCCGTTCTTCAGCAGGACCACGGTCGGGATGCTCTTGATGCCGAACGCGCCCGCCAGCTGCTGCTCCTCGTCGGAGTTGATCTTCGCCAGCTTGAAGGCGCCGCCATAGGCGACCTCGAGCTTTTCCAGGACGGGGCCGAGCGCCTTGCACGGGCCGCACCACGGCGCCCAGAAATCCACCAGTACCGGCTGGGTCAGGGAGGCCGCGATGACCTCCGATTCGAAGTTCTCGATGGTGACGTCGATCATGCAGAGGGGTGCTGGTAGCCTAAAAGTAAAATTGGACGCTTCAACGGGAATTCTATGAACATGAGCGCCGTGACGGTCGGGGTGGTGATGGGGTCCAGCAGTGACTGGGACACCATGCAGCACGCGGTGCAGATTCTCCAGGAATTCGGCATCGCCCACGAGGCCAGGGTGGTTTCCGCCCACCGAATGCCAGACGACATGTTCGCCTATGCCGAGGCCGCCGCCAACCGCGGCTTGCAGGCGATCATCGCAGGCGCCGGCGGGGCGGCCCACCTGCCGGGCATGCTGGCGGCCAAGACCACCGTGCCGGTGCTGGGGGTTCCGGTGGCCACCCGGCACCTGAAGGGGGTCGATTCCCTGCACAGCATCGTGCAGATGCCCAAGGGCATCCCGGTCGCCACCTTCGCCATCGGTGCCGCCGGTGCCGCCAATGCGGCGCTGTTCGCCGTGGCCATGCTGGCGAACCGGGACGCCGCCTTGCGCGCGCAGCTCGATGCCTATCGCTCCCGCCAGACCGCCGCGGCCCGCAACATGAGCCTGCCGCCGAAGGACGCCGCATGAGCGTCGCCATCAAGACCTTGCTGCCGGGCGCCACGCTGGGCGTGCTGGGCGGCGGCCAGCTCGGACGGATGTTCGTGCACGCGGCCCAGCGCATGGGCTACTCCACCGCCGTGCTGGACCCCGACCCGGCCAGCCCGGCCGGCCTGGTCAGCCACCACCACATCCAGGCCGATTACCTGGACGAGATCGGCCTGGCCAGCCTTTGTGCCAACGCGGACGCGGTCACCACGGAATTCGAAAACGTGCCGGCTGCTGCGCTGGCGCAGATCGCTGCCCTGCGCCCGGTCGCGCCCGGGGCCGCGGCGGTGGCCATCGCCCAGGACCGCGCGCGGGAAAAGGCGCACTTCGAGCGCTGCGGGGTCGCTTGCGCGCCCCATGCCGTGATCACCAACGAAGAGCAATTGGCCGGGGCCGGCGACGAACTGTTCCCGGGCATCCTGAAGACGACGCGCCTGGGCTACGACGGCAAGGGGCAGGCGCGCGTGGCCGACCGGTCCGAATTGCGCGCTGCCTGGCAAGCCCTGCGGCGCGCCGACTGCGTGCTGGAGAAGATGCTGCCGCTCGCCTTCGAGTGCTCGGTGCTGGTCGCCCGCGGCCGCGACGGCGCCATGGTGCACCTGCCGGTGCAGCGCAACCTGCACCGCGCCGGCATCCTGGCGGTCACCGAGGTGCACGAGGCTTGCGTCGCGCCCGAGCAGGCGCAGCGCGCCATCGAGGCCACCCGGGCGATCGCCACCGGCCTGGACTACCACGGCGTGCTCTGCGTCGAGTTCTTCGGGCTGGAGGACGGCACGCTGGTGGTCAACGAGATGGCCCCGCGCCCCCACAACAGCGGCCACTGGAGCATGGATGGGGCCGACGTCTCCCAGTTCGAGTTGCAGGTGCGCACGCTGGCAGGGCTGCCGCTGGTGCAGCCGAGGCAGCAC
>JAQGMY010000140.1 GCA_028292105.1 Ramlibacter sp. | reverse complement strand
GCCGCTTGGCCACGATGCTGGCGATGCGGCGGCCCAGGCCGACGTCGGTGAGCAGCTCCGCGCGGCTGCGGTTGCCGGTGAAGCGCAGCAGCTTTTCCCAGATCGGGCGATAGAGCTCTTCATCGCCCGGCAGCTTGTCGATGCCCTCGGCGCGCATCGCCTGCGCCAGCAGCTTCTCACCGAGCTGCTGCGACTCGGCCTGCGCCAGCGTCTTCAGGTGATGCCGGATCTTCGAGCGCGCGCGGCCGGTTCGCACGAAGCCCAGCCAGGCGGGGTTCGGTGTCGACACCGGCGCCGTCACCACCTCCACCACGTCGCCGTTTTTCAACTCGGTGCGCAGCGGCACCTGGGCGCCGTTGATCCGCGCGGACACCGTGTGGTCGCCGACGTCGGAGTGGATCGCATAGGCGAAGTCGACCACCGTCGCGCCGCGCGGCAGCGCCAGGATCTGGCTCTTGGGCGTGAACACATAGACGGCGTCCGGGAACAGGTCGATCTTGACGTGGTCCCAGAACTCCGCCGCGTCGCGCGTCTCGTTCTGGATGTCCAGCAGCGACTGCAGCCACTTCGTGCCCAGGCGCTCGGTGTTGTCTTCGTCGGGCGACGTGGCCTTGTACAGCCAGTGGGCGGCGACGCCCGACTCGGCGACCAGGTGCATCGCCTCGGTGCGCAGCTGGAACTCCACGTTCACGCCCGACGGCCCCACCAGGGTGGTGTGCAGCGACTGGTAGCCGTTGATCTTGGGGATGGCGATGTGGTCCTTGAACTTGCCGGGGACCGGCTTGTACTGCTGGTGCAGCAGTCCCATCGCGGTGTAGCAGTCGGTGACGGTCGGCACGACGATGCGAAAGCCGTAGATGTCGGTGACCTGGGCGAAGCTCAGGTGCTTCTCGTCCATCTTGCGGTAGATGGAATAGAGCGTCTTCTCGCGCCCGGCGATGCGCACCTTCATGCCGTAGTTCTCGAACGCCCCCTCGACGTCGCGCTGCACCTTCTGGAGCAGGTCGCGGCGGCGGCTGCGGGCGCGCGACACCGCCTTGGACAAGGTCGCATAGCGCCACGGCCGCAGGTGCCGGAAGGCCAGGTCCTGCAGCTCGCGGTAGGTCTGGTTCAGGCCCAGGCGGTGCGCGATCGGCGCGTAGATGTCCAGCGTTTCGCCGGCGATGCGGCCCCACTTCTCGCGCGGCACGTCTTCCAGCGTGCGCATGTTGTGGGTGCGGTCGGCCAGCTTGACCAGGATCACGCGGACGTCGCGCGCCATGGCCAGCAGCATCTTGCGGAAGGACTCGGCCTGGTTCTCCTCGCGGGTGTTGAACTGCAGCTTGTCGAGCTTGGTCAGGCCGTCCACGAGTTCGGCCACCGGCACGCCGAAGCGCTCGATCAATTGCGGCTTGGTCACGCCGCAGTCCTCGATCGCGTCGTGCAGCAGCGCCGCCATCAGCGCCTGGGCATCGAGCTTCCATTCGGCGCACTGGGCGGCGACGGCGATCGGGTGCGTGATGTAGGGCTCGCCGCTGGCGCGCATCTGGCCCAGGTGGGCCTCGTCGGCGAAGCGGTAGGCGCGCCGGACCTGCTCGACTTCCGCCGGCTCCAGGTAGTCGAGCCGCGCGGTCAGCGCGGCGAAGCTCGCCGCGGCGGCGTTGGCCGCTGCAGGACTGGGGAGGATGGGACTGCTGGGCCGCTTGCCACTGCCCGAAGTCGTGTGGAGCACCGCGCTCATGGGACCATCATAGGCCCTGGGGCCGGCACCAGTGTCCTGTAGGGTGTACAGCTTGGCTGCGCACCGTCACCACTGCAATCGTGCGCAGCCAGGCTGCACACCCTGGATGCAAAGAAAAAGGCACCCGAGGGTGCCTTCATGTGAGTGCGTGGGCGGCTCAGCCCGGCACCTTCTTCAGCATTTCCAGGCCGATCTTGCCTTCGGCGATCTCGCGCAGGGCGGTGACGCCCGGCTTGTTCTTGCTTTCGATCTTGGGCGCGTGGCCCTGGCTCAGCATGCGGGCGCGATAGGTCGCCGCCAGCACCAGCTGGAAGCGGTTGGGGATTTTCTCGAGGCAGTCTTCGACGGTGATGCGGGCCATGGTGTCTCCGGGAGGGTGTCTGTCTAGAGGATGCCGAGGGCGGCGAAGGTGTCGGCCCGAGCGCGGCGCTGGGACACGTACTTGAGCCGCTGGGCGTGCACGACGGCCTTGAGGTCGAAAAGCGCGCGCTCAAATAACTCGTTGATTATAACGAAGTCGAATTCTTTCGCTTGGGACAGTTCCTGGGCCGCGTTGTGCAGTCGGGTATCGATCACCTGGGGGCTGTCCTCGCCGCGCCGTTCGAGCCGGGAGCGCAGCTCTTCCCAGCTGGGGGGCAGGATGAAGATCAGCACCGCGTTGGTGAAGATGCGCTTGATCTGCAGGGCGCCCTGCCAGTCGATTTCCAGGATCACGTCGGCGCCGCGGACGATGCGGTCCTCGATCGCCTTCTTGGAGGTGCCATAGCGGTGGCCGTGCACGTGGGCCCATTCGACGAAGGCGCCGGCGAGCACCATCTGGTCGAATTCGGCGGTCGGCACGAAGAAGTATTCGCGCCCGTGTTTTTCCTGGCCGCGCGGCGGCCGGGTGGTGTGCGACACCGACGGCTGCACGTGCGAGTCAAGTTCCAGCAAGGCCTTGACCAGGCTGGACTTGCCGGCGCCGCTCGGGGCGGCGACGACGAAGAGATTGCCAGGGTAGTCCATGACGGATTATCTATTGGGTCGCATGCCGGCTCTCATTCGATGTTCTGGACCTGTTCGCGCATCTGCTCGATCAGCACCTTCATGTCGACGGAGATCCGGGTCAGCTCCAGGGCGGAGGACTTGGAGCCCATGGTGTTGGCCTCGCGGTGCAGTTCCTGGATCAGGAAGTCGAGCCGCTTGCCGACCTCGCCGCCCTTCTTCACCAGGCGTTCGATTTCATCCAGGTGCGCGGCCAGCCGGGTCAGTTCCTCGGCGACGTCGATGCGGATGGCGAAGGCGGTGGCCTCGGTCATGGCCCGGTCCTGCGCCGCCTCGTGGCTCACGGCCCCTTCGGACATCGCCATCGCTTCCTTCCAGCGCTCCAGGAAGCGCTGGCGCTGCTGCTCCACCAGCATCGGGATCAGCGGCTTTGCCTGGTCGGCCAGGGTGCGCAGCTGCTTCAGGTGCCCCACCAGCATGGTGGCCAGCCGGCCGCCTTCGCGCTCGCGGGCGGCCACCAGGTCGGTGACCGCCTGGGTGGCGAGCTTGTGCAGGCTCGCAGCCCAGTCGACGTCGGCCACCGAGTCGGTGGAGGCAAGCCGCAGGATCTCGGCGACCGAGAGCGCCGGGGCGTTCGGCAGCCAGGTCCGCACCGTGTCCTGCACCGCGCCCAGCCGCTGCAAGGTGGCCATCGTGGGTTCGCGGACGGCCTCGTTGCCGGTGCCTTCCACGTTGGCGCGAACTTCGACCTTGCCGCGCTTGATGCGGGAGGTGATCAGCTCCCTCAGGACTGGTTCATGGGCCCGCAATTCATCCCCGAGACGGAACGACAGGTCGAGGAAACGGCTGTTGACGGACCGGATTTCGAGTCCGAGACGGCTGCCGCCGGCCGAAGGTGTTGCAGTCTTGCCGCCATCCTGGCCGGTAGACGCCGCTCCGGGGCTGTGTTGCGCCGAGGCGTAACCGGTCATGCTGTAAACTGCCATGCAGAGGTATCTTTGTGCTTCGTTGAGGGGATTTTGAGGATCTGGAGGGGCGCCCCAGGCGCCGCATTCTTCAAATTATGTCAAAGCTGAAACCCGCGCCACTGCCGCCGGATACCGTGATTGGCGGCTACCGCGTGGTGCGGAAGCTGTCTGCCGGTGGCTTTGGCGTCGTCTATCTCGCTGTCGACAACGAAGGCCAGCAGATCGCGATCAAGGAGTATCTCCCTTCTTCGCTCGCCACGCGCCCGCCCGGTGAATTGCTGCCGCAGGTCGCGCCGGAAAAGCTCTCCCTCTACCGCCTTGGCCTCAAAAGCTTCTTCGAAGAAGGCCGCGCGCTCGCCCAGATATCGCACTCCTCCGTCGTGAGCGTGCTGAACTTCTTTCGCGAGAACGAAACCGTCTACATGGTGATGAACTACCTGGAGGGGGCCACCCTGCAGGATTTCATCATCACCGCCCGCGAGCTGAAAAAGCAGAAGGTGTTCCGCGAATCGACCATCCGGTCGCTGTTCGACGAGATCCTGCGCGGATTGCGCATCGTGCACCAGCACAAGATGTTGCACCTGGACATCAAGCCGGCCAACATCTTCATCACCGACGACAACCGCGCCGTGATGATCGACTTCGGCGCCGCCCGGGAAGTGCTGTCCAAGGAGGGCAACTTCATCCGGCCGATGTACACCCCCGGTTTCGCCGCCCCCGAGATGTACCGCCGGGACTCCTCGATGGGCCCGTGGACCGACATCTATGCCATCGGCGCCTGCATCTACGCCTGCATGCAGGGCTATCCGCCCAACGACGCACCGCAGCGGCTCGAAAAGGACCGCCTGGCGCTGGCCCTGTCCCGGTTGCGCGGCGTGTACTCGGACAACCTGATCGAAGTGGTCGAATGGTGCATGTCGCTCGATCCGTTGTCGCGCCCCCAGTCCGTGTTCGCCCTCCAGAAGGAATTGAGCCGCGAGGGCGAACGCCGCTACACCAAGTTGTCCGTCGGTGAGAAGATGCGCCTTCAGTTCGACAACATGGTGACGGACACCAAGAAGAACATGAAGAAGGCCGCTACCGGCTTCGGGGCCAAAGTCAAATGAAGTTCTCTGTCTTCCAGATCAGCCGGAAAGGCGGTCGCGAGAAGAACGAGGACCGCATGGGCTATTGCTATACGCGCGAGTCGGGCCTGTTCCTGCTCGCCGACGGCATGGGCGGCCACCCGGAAGGCGAAGTCGCCGCGCAACTGGCGCTGCAGACCATCTCCGCCCTGTACCAGAAGGAAGCGCGCCCCGTCGTCAAGGACGTGAGCGAGTTCCTGTCGGTGGCGCTGATGGCGGCGCACCACCAGATCATCCGCTACGCCAGCGAAAAAGGCATGCTCGACACCCCGCGCACCACGCTGGTGGCGGCGATCGTGCAGGGCACGCATGCCACCTGGGTGCATTGCGGTGATTCGCGGCTGTACGTCGTGCGCAATGGCGAGCTGCTCACCCGCACGCGCGACCACTCGTACCTGGAACAGCAGAACGCCGGCGTGATCCGCATGGATCGCATCAACCGCAACATCCTGTTCACCTGCCTCGGCTCGCCGACCAAGCCCGTCTTCGACGTCACCGGGCCGGTGCAGCTGCAGCAGGGCGACAAGATCATGCTGTGCTCGGACGGCCTGTGGGGCAGCCTGTCGGACGAGGACATCCTGCGCCACCTCACCACCAAGCCGGTGGCCGAAGCGGTGCCCGACCTGGTCGAAAACGCGCTGCGCACCGGCGGCGACCATTCCGACAACGTCACCGTGATCGCGATGGAATGGGAAACGCCGGACACCTTCGAGTCCACCCGCGGCATCTCGACCGACAGCATCATGGACGGCGTGTTCGCCTCCACCATCCAGGCCGGCGTGCTCGACACCCTGGTGGACGACCTCGACGACGCCGCGATCGAGCGCTCGATCGCCGAGATCAACGAAGCGATCCGCCGCTCTGCGGCCAAAAAGGGCTAGCGCGGCAAGGGCGCTGGCCGGCAAGTCCTTTCGGGCTTGCCTATCATTGGCGCAATGACCACTTTTGTCCGTAGCGGCGCCCGCGCCGCCGACCAACTGCGCCCGGTGAAGATCTCCCGCGGCTACACCATCCACGCCGAGGGCTCGGTGCTGATCGAGTTCGGCGCCACCCGCGTGCTGTGCACCGCCTCGGTCGAAGACCGGGTGCCGCCGCACAAGCGCGGCAGCGGCGAGGGCTGGGTGACCGCGGAATACGGCATGCTGCCGCGCGCCACCCACACCCGCGGCGACCGCGAAGCCGCGCGCGGCAAGCAGAGCGGCCGCACCCAGGAGATCCAGCGCCTGATCGGCCGCTCGCTGCGCGCCGTGTTCGACCTCAAGACGCTGGGCGAGCGCACCATCACCCTCGATTGCGACGTGCTGCAGGCCGATGGCGGCACCCGCACCGCCGCCATCACGGGGGCCTTCATCGCGGCGATGGATGCCGTGAACTCATTGATCGAGGCCGGCAAGCTGGCGGAGTCGCCGGTGCGCGGACCGGTCGCCGCGATCTCGGTGGGCATCGTCGACGGCACGCCGCTGCTGGACCTGGAATACGTCGAGGACGCCGCCTGCGACACCGACATGAACGTCGTGATGACCGGGGCCGGGCACTTCGTGGAAGTGCAGGGCACCGCCGAGGGCGCCGCCTTCACCCGCGCCGAAATGGACCAGCTGCTGCAGCTCGCCGACAAGGGCATCCGCGAACTGGTGCTGCTGCAGATCGCTGCGCTGAAGCTGCCGTGAAGCTCGTGCTGGCGTCCAACAACCAGGGCAAGCTCGCGGAGCTGCAGGCGATGTTCGCCGGCCTCGACGTGCAGCTGGTGCGCCAGGGTGAGCTGGGCGTGCCCGAAGCGGAGGAGCCGTACCGCACCTTCGTCGAGAACGCGCTGGCGAAGGCCCGCAATGCGGCGCAGCACACCGGCCTGCCCGCCGTGGCGGACGACGCCGGTCTGTGCGTCGATGCCTTCGGCGGCCTGCCCGGCGTGGACACCGCTTTCTATGCGACGCAGTTCGGCTATCCGAAGGGCGACGACAACAACGTGAAGGCGCTGCTCGAGCAGATGCGCGATGTCACGCAGCGGCGCGCCGCACTGGTCAGCACGCTGGTCGCGGTGCGCACGCCGCAGGACCCGGAGCCCCTGATCGCGGTCGGCCGTGCGGTCGGCGAGATCGCACGCGCGCCCGTGGGCACGCAGGGCTTCGGCTTCGACCCGGTGATGTTCATCCCGGCCTTCGGCAAGACCTTCGCCGAACTGCCGCCGGAAGTGAAGAACGCCAACAGCCACCGCGGGCAGGCGGCGCGCCAGATGGTGCAGATGATCCGCGAGCGCTGGCTGTGATCCCCATCGCCATCAGCAGTGCGGGCGACGGCGCCGCACCCATTGCCAAGGACCTGCAGCACTACATGCGGCCCGGCACGCTGCAGCTGGCGGCCTTGCCGCCGCTGTCGCTGTACGTCCACCTGCCCTGGTGCCTGAAGAAGTGCCCGTACTGCGACTTCAACTCGCACGAGATGAAGGCCGGCGACCTGCCGGAGGCGCGCTACCTGGACGCCCTGATCGCCGACCTGGACGCCGCCTTGCCGCTGGTGTGGGGCCGGCCGGTGCACAGCATCTTCATCGGCGGCGGCACGCCCAGCCTGTTCTCGCCGCAGGGCATCGAACGATTGCTGTCGGACATCCGCGCCCGGCTCAAGCTCGCGGCCGACTGCGAGATCACCCTCGAGGCGAACCCCGGCACTTTCGAGAAGGACCGCTTCAAGGCCTTCCGCGCCGCCGGCGTCACGCGCCTGTCGATCGGCGTCCAGAGCTTCAACGATGCGCACCTGCAAGCGCTGGGCCGCGTGCACGACAGCCGGCAGGCCATCGCGGCCATCGAAGAAGCCGCGATGGCGTTCGAGACCTTCAACATCGACCTGATGTACGCGCTGCCCGGCCAGACGCTGGAGCAGCTGGAGGGGGAGGTCACGCAGGCGCTGGCACTGATGCCGCCGCACCTGTCCATCTACCACCTCACCATCGAGCCCAACACCTACTTCGCCAAGTTCCCGCCGGTGATCCCGCCGGACGACCTGGCGTACGCGATGCTCGATCGCATCACGGAGATGACCGCGGCCACCGGCATGGACCGGTACGAAGTGTCCGCCTATGCGAAGCCCGGGCATCGCTGCTGGCACAACGTCAACTACTGGCAGTTCGGCGACTACCTGGGCATAGGCGCGGGCGCCCACGGCAAGCTCAGTTTTCCGCATCGCGTGGTGCGGCAGGTGCGCTGGCGCGAGCCGAGGCTGTACATGGAGAACGCGCTGGCTGGCCACGCGATCACGCAGGACGAGGAAGTGCCCCGCTCGGACCTGCCCTTCGAGTTCATGCTCAATGCGCTGCGGCTGCGGGAGGGCTTCGCGTTGCAGGACTTCATGGATCGCACCGGGCTGCCGCTGAGTTCCATCGAAGCCCCGCTGCGCGAGGCCGAAGCCAAGGGCCTGGTCACGCGCGACTTCGCGCGGGTCCGGCCGACGGAGCGTGGTTTCGACTTCCTCTCCGACCTGCAGGGCCTGTTCCTGGCCGACTGAGCCCTGCGGCCGTCTTGCAGGTCGTGAGTCCCGCAGGTCGGGGTGAGCGCGCGGCCGAACCCCGACGCGGCTGCCTCACTCCAGCTTCATGTCCCGGATGACGGGACGGAACTGGTCCATCTGCCGACGCAGCATGGCGTCCTGTTCGGCGGGCGTCGAGCCCACCGGCTCGGCGCCGAGTTCGACCAGGCGCTTGGCCACGTCCGGGTGCTTCACGGCCAATGCCACTTCACGCTGCAGCCGGTCGACGATGTCCTTGGGCGTTTTCGCCGGAGCGAACAACCCGTTCCAGCCTTCCAGTTCCAGGTTGGGGAAGCCGAGCTCGCGCACCGTCGGCACGTCCGGCAGCGCGGGGATGCGCCTGGAGGCAGTGGTCGCGATGGCCTTCAGGCTGCCGGACTTGATCTCCGCGAGCGAAGAGGACAGCTGGTCGCCGCCGACCTGCAGCCGGCCGGCCAGCATCTCCTGCTTGAGCGGCGCCGCGCCCTTGAAGGCGATGTGCTCCATGTCGACCTTGGCGTCGCGCTTGAATGCTTCGCCCAGCACGTGCACGGCGGAGCCCGGGCCGGTGGAGCCGTAGTTGTACTTCAGCGCCGGATTGGCTTTCAGCAGCGCCGCCAGTTCCTTGAGGTCCTTGGCCGGCACGCTGGGCGCGGCGGTGAGGACGAAGGGCACGTAGACGGCGATCGAGATGCCGGTGAAGTCTTTCTCCGCATCGAAGGGAGAGCGCTTGGCGAGCGTCTGCGCCACCGAGGACAGCGGGAAGGTGATGTTGTGCATCAGGATCGTGTAGCCGTCGGGAGGCGCCTTGGCCACGAGGTCGGCACCGATGGCGCCACCGGCGCCGCCCTTGTTGTCCACCAGCACCGGCTGCCCCATGCTCTCGGACATGCGTTGCGCCACGATGCGCGCCACGATGTCCGTGGTGCCGCCGGCCGGAAAGGGCACGATCATCCTGATCGGTTTGGACGGATAGGCCTGGGCCTGGACCTGGCCGGCGGCAAACGCCGACAGCAGGCCAACGGCCAAGGCCGCGGCCTTGAAGCTTCTTGCGAACGACTGCATGTCTTGTCTCCTCGGATGGGGGCGGCGACGCCAGCCGCCTCGGTCCATCCTAGGGTCGATGCGCGGCGCACCGCAGCGGGCATTCCCTAGCCCTCCTGGGGCCCGGGGAAGGCCGCCGGAAGAATCGGCGACGCGGGAAGCGTGGCAGAGCGGTTGAATGCACCGGTCTTGAAAACCGGCGATGTCGCGAGACATCCGTGAGTTCGAATCTCACCGCTTCCGCCGCCGCCAGTTCCGGCGCTCAGGCCGCCGCGCTCGTCCTGCTCGCCGCGCGCGGCAACGCCACCGAGAACGTCGTCCCCTCTTGCGGGCCGGACTGCACCTCCAGCGTTCCCTCGTGGGCGCGGACGATCTCGCGGCAGATGTAGAGCCCGAGTCCCAGCCCGGTGCGGTCGCGTCTTTCCTCGTCCACGTCGTGGGTGCCGCGTTCCAGCGGGTGGAAGATGCGTTCGCGTTCGGCTGCCGGGATCTCCGGGCCCTCGTTGTGCACCGAGAAACACACCTCCAGCGGCGTCGCCCAGATCCGGACCGTGATGTCGCTTTCGCGGGCGCCATAGAGCAGCGCGTTGCCCAGCAGGTTGGACAGCAGCTGGCCGATGCGGCCTTCGTCCCAGCTGCCTTCGCAGTCGCCCGAGCTCACCACGCGCAGCGTCCGGTTGGGATGCCGCACCTGCGTTTCCTGGACGACCTTGAACAGCTGGTCCATCAGGTTGCCCGGCACCCGCTCGATCGGCATCATCGTGTCGGACTCGGAGCGGGTGAAGTCCACCACCTGTTCCACCAGCCCCTTGATGCGATGGGCGGCGTTGGAGATCGGCGCGCCTGCCTTGGCGGAGAGCTGGCCGGTGCGCACCAGGACCTCGGTCGCGGTGATGATGGTTCCCAGCGGATTGCGGATGTCGTGCCCCAGGATACCGATGAACAGTTCGGTCGACCGGCGGGTCTGCCGCGTGTAGCGCCCGACCGACTCCGCGATGGACTGGTCGATCGCCTCGTTGAAGCGGGTGAGGTCGCGCAGGTCCTCGGTCGACGTGCAACCGCCCGCATCGCCCCAGATCTTCAGCACGCTGGCGCGCAGCGCCCGGTACTCGGTGACCATGGCGTCGACCGCGAAACCGGCCACCATGCGGTAGTCCGCATGCGTCTCGGCCGGCGTGACCTCGCCGCTGCGAGGCGCGAGCCCCTTGGCCTTGGCGTCCTGTTCGGCGGCGGTCTGCGGCTGCGCCAGGTCCGCAGCGATGGTCTTCAGGATCTCCGCCGCGTGGTCGCGCAAGGTCACCTGGTCCAGTGCCTTGCCCTGGTGCACGACGGTGGCGGCGAACTCATCCCATGCCGCGAGGATCTCGCCGGCGTGGGAAGTCAGGAAGTCGCACAGGCGAGGTCCCGACGCAACACCCTCGGACACGCGGATCCGGTGAGCGGAACCGGGGTGGTTGGCGGCGGCTTCGGCCAGGCGCGTCGCGCCGGACGATGAACTGCCGTAGGTCGGAGTCTGCATGGTTGCACCCGTTGCTTGGTGCACAAGCGGACTGAGCGGGGCTGGGCCCGACCGGCTTCAGGCACGAGGGGAAGCCGGATCAGTGGACCGCGAAGTGTAGGCCTTCGGGGCTCTTTACGTTGGCTACGGGTTCCGGAGATCCGGCAGCAGGCGGTCGTATTCCTTCTTCACCACCGCATAGCACTCGCAGGCCCGCCGCTCCAGGCCGGGCCGATCGAGGACTGTCATGCGACCGCGTTCGTAGCGCATCAGCCCGTCGCGCTGCAGCGCACCCGCTGCCTCCGTGATGCTGGCGCGCCGCACGCCCAGGATGGTGGAGAGCAGTTCCTGCGTCATGACCAGGTCGCTGGAAGGCAGCCGGTCCAGCGTCAGCAGCAGCCAGCGGCACAGTTGCTGGTCGATGGAGTGGTGCCGATTGCACACCGAGGTCTGCGCCATCTGCGTGATCAGGGCCTGCGTGTAGCGCAGCAGCAACTGCAGGACCGGGCCGCCCCGGTTGAATTCATCCATCAGCACGCTCGCCCGCAGGCGAAAGCCGTCGCCGGCGGCCTGCACCACCGCGCGGCTGGAGGTGGACTGGCCGCCCATGAACAGCGAGATGCCGATCAGCCCCTCATTGCCCACCACCGCGATTTCGGCCGAGGCGCCGTTCTCCATCACGTACAGCAGTGAAGCGATGGCCGTGGTGGGAAAGTAGACATGGGGAGGGCTGGCGCCGGGTTCGTACAGCACCTGACCCAGGGGCATGTCGATGGGCTCGAGGTGCGGAAGCAATCGGGCCCATTCCGCGTCGGGGAGGGCGGCCAGCAGCCAGTTCTGTCGGGGGTCCGGGTTCTGGTCCATCGGCCTGCGCGTTCGAGGGCCCGATTATAGATGAGCAATTGACCTACACGCGTCCGTACGCTGACGGACAGACCCTTCCTGTCGAGCACTCTTACTCTGCAGATCGAGAAAGAGGTACCGCATGAAACAGATTTACCACGCCCTGTTCGCCGTCACTGCACTGGGCTTCGCCGTCCAGGCGTCGGCGCAAGTCACCATCTATGAACAGGAAGGCTTCCAGGGCCGCAGCTTCAACGCGCAGCAGCGCGTGCCCCAGATGGACCGCTCCGGCCTGAACGACCGCGCCTCCTCGGCCATCGTCGTCGGCCAGCGCTGGCAGGCTTGCGAGGACGAGCGCTTCAGGGGTCGCTGCATGGTGCTGCGCCCCGGCCAGTATCCGTCGCTGCAGGCCATGGGCCTGAACGACCGCATCTCGTCGCTGCGCCCGGTGGCGAACAACGAACGCGTCGCCGATGCCGACTACGCCCCGATGCCGATCGTGGCGCAGGACTTCCGCCGCCGCCGCAACGAGCGCACGTTCGATGCCGAGGTGATCTCGTCGCGTGCCGTCGTCGGCACCCCGGGCCAGCGTTGCTGGATCGAGCGTGAGCAGGTGTCGCAGCAGCAACCGCAGCAGCAGGGCAACCTGAACCTGCCGGGCGCCGCGGTTGGCGCCATCATCGGCGGCATCCTCGGCCACCAGGTCGGCGGCGGCACCGGCAAGCAGATCGCCACCGTCGGTGGCGCAGTGGGCGGCGCCGCTCTCGGCGCCCAGTACGGCCGCAACGACCAGGCCCCGGCGACCATCGCCCAGGACGTCCGCCGCTGCGACAACAACCCCGTCCAGGCCACCCCCGCCTTCTGGGACGTGACCTACGAGTTCCGTGGCAAGCAGCACCGCGTGCAGATGGCCTCCGCGCCTGGCCGCACCGTGGTGGTCAATGCCAATGGCGAGCCGCGCGTCTGACGCGCGGCACTATCTCCTCACCCCGAATCACTCCAAAGGAAAGCACATGAACACCCGTAACCTCTTCACCGTCGCGCTCGCCGCGTCCCTCATCGCCCTGGCCGGCTGCGCCGTCACGCGCGGCCAGGAAACCGTCGGCGCCTATGTCGACGACACCGCCATCACCACCAGCGTGAAGGCCCGCTTCATCGACAACAAGCAGGTCGACGCGGCCAGCATCAAGGTCGAAACCCTCAACGGCACCGTGCTGCTCTCCGGCTTCGCCAAGAACGGCGCCGAGAAGGCCAGCGCCGAGAACATCGCCCGCAACGTGTCCGGTGTCCGCGCCGTGCGCAACGAAATCCTCGTCAGGCCCTGAACTTGACCAAGCTCCTGCTCCTCCTGGCTTCGCTCGGTTTTTGCCACGGGGGGTGGGCGCAGTCGCCACCCAGCGCGGGCTCCTTGCAGGTGCCCGCCGCGCCGCCCGCCCAACGGGCCGCGCCTGAGATCAAGATCCAGCCGGGCTCCACCCCGGCCGGTCCGGCCGCGGCCGGACAGAAAATCAGGGTCAACACCCTGCGCATCGAAGGCGCCACGGTCTACCCCACGGCAGACCTGCTGGCCCTGACGCAGTTCACGCCCGGCGCCGAGCTCTCGCTCGCCGACCTGCAGGCGATGGCTGCGCGCATCACCGAACATTACCGCCGCAATGGCTACTTCGTCGCGCAGGCCTACCTGCCGGCGCAGGACATCCGCGACGCCAGCGTGACCATCGCCATCAGCGAAGGCCGGCTGGGCGCCATCCAGCTGCGCAACCAGAGCAGGCTGGCGGACCGCGTGGCGTACAGCGCGCTTGCCGGCCTGTCGGCCGGCGACCTGATCGCCACGCAGCCCATCGAACGCCGGCTGCTGCTGCTGTCGGACATCCCGGGCGTGACCGTCCGGTCCACGCTGGTGCCAGGGGCCGCCACGGGCACCTCGGACCTGATCGTCGAACTGAGTCCGACCCCGGCCGTCAGCGGCAGCATCGACGCCGACAACGCCGGCAACTACTACACGGGCGCCTACCGCCTGGGCGCCACCGTCAACGTGAACAACCCGCTGGGCCTGGGCGATGTCGCCAGCCTGCGCGTGCTCACCTCCGGCGCGGGTCTGCAATACGCGCGGCTTTCCTACCAGGCCCAGGTGGGCATAGGACAGGTCGGCGTGGCCTACAGCCACCTGCACTACCAGCTGCGCAAGGAATTCGAGCCGCTGCAGGCCCACGGCACGGCGCAGATCGCCAGCCTCTATGGCCGCTACCCGCTGCTGCGCAGCCGCGACAACAACCTGTACGCGCAACTGGCACTCGACTTCAAGCAGTTCCAGGACCGCATCGACGTGATCCCCGCCGCCACCGACCGCAACTCGCGCGTGCTGACGGCCGGCCTGTTCGGCGACCACCGCGACAGCTGGGGCGGTGGTGGAGTGGATTCGTACTTCGTCACCTGGTCGACCGGCCAGCTCGACATCGAAACCCCGGCGGCGCGCGTGCTCGACGCCACCACCGCACGGACCAACGGCCACTTCGACAAGCTGAATTTCCACGCGATGCGCCTGCAGCGCGTGGGCAGCAGCCCGTTCTCGCTGTATGCCGGCGTCAATGGCCAGATCGCGTCGAAGAATCTCGACGTGTCCGAGAAGATGGCACTGGGCGGCATGTACGGCGTTCGCGCCTACCCGGAAGGCGAGGCCTATGCCGACGAAGGCTATCTGGTCACGCTGGAAGCGCGGGTGGACCTGCCGCCGCCGCCGGCGCCCATTCCCGGGCGCGTGCAGCTGGTGGCCTTCGTCGACGCCGGCAGCGTCCGCACGTCCCACAGCCCCTGGGCGACCGGGCCGAACCGGCGCACCCTGAGCGGCGCCGGCGTCGGCGCGGACTGGGCCGCGACCAACAACTTCCTGGTGCGTGCCTTCTACGCACGCAAGATCGGCGACGACGCCGCCCTGGCCGCCCCGGACCGCTCCGGCCGGTTCTGGATCCAGGCCGTCAAGTACTTCTGAGCAGGGCAACACCATGAATTTCCATCACCCGGCGGGCTTGCGCCCGCCTTGCGTCCCGGCCGTACTCGCGTTGTCGGTCCTGCTGTCGCTCGCGGGGGCCGCGCAGGCCGCACCGGCCGGCGGCGTGGTCGCGGCGGGTACCGCCGCCATCAGCACCAGTGGAGCCCGCACCACCATCACCCAGGGCAGCGCCAGTGCCGTCATCAACTGGCAGGGCTTCGGCATTGCCGCTGGTGAAGCGGTGCAGTTCAAGCAGCCGGGCAGCAGCTCGGTGACCTTGAATCGCGTGGTGGGCGGCGACCCCTCGGCGATCCTGGGCAACCTGTCGGCCAACGGCAAGGTGTTCCTGGTCAACCCCAACGGCATCCTGTTCGGCAGGGGCGCGACGGTCAACGTCGGCGGCCTGGTGGCGTCGACGCTGAACATCTCCGATGCCGACTTCATGGCGGGCCGCTACCGGTTCACCGGCACGGGGCCGGGCTCGGTGCGCAACGAAGGAACGATCCAGGCGGACGGCGGCTACGTGGCCCTGCTCGGCAGCGACGTCAGCAACGATGGCACGATCTCGGCGCGGCTGGGCAGCGTGGCGCTCGCGGCCGGACAAGGCGTCACGCTCGACATGCTGGGCGACAACCTGCTGCAGGTCACGGTCGACCGCGGCGCCGTGGAAGCCGCCGTGCGCAACGGCGGCCTGATCCAGGCCGACGGCGGCCAGGTGCTGCTCTCGGCCGCCAGCCTTTTTTCGGCGGCGGTGAACAACACCGGCGTGATCCAGGCACAGACGATCTCGAACCAGAGCGGCACGATCCGGCTGATGGGCGACACCGGCTCGGTCACAGTCGCCGGGACGCTGGATGCCAGCGCTCCCAACGGCGGCGATGGCGGCTTCATCGAGACGTCGGCGGCCCAGGTGAAGGTCCTCGACGGCGCGCGCGTCACCACGCTTGCCGGCGCCGGCCGCACCGGGACCTGGCTGATCGATCCCGTCGATTTCGAGATCAAGGCAGGGTCCAACATGTCCGCCGCGCAGGTGCAGGACGCATTGCTGGACAACAATTTCACCATCACGACGACGGCCGGACCCGGTGGCGGTCTCGGGGACATCCTCGTCAACGAGCCCCTCACCTGGAACGGTGCCCTGGGTACTTCGCTGGTGCCCACCACGCTGACGCTGAATGCGTTCAACGACGTGCACATCAACCAGCCGATCACCGTCACGCATGGCAACCTGGTGGTGTGCTGCGGCCGTGATGTCAATGTGAATGCCGCCGTCACGACGACCACCGGCAGCGTCCTGCTGTCGGCCGGCCGGAACGTGAACGTGGTGCGAGCCACTTCCACCGCTTCGCAGCCGAACAAGCACCTCACCGACATCACCGCGACCAACGGCAACATCGCCATCTGCGCGGCGGTGGACATCGTCCTCGACAACACGTTCAACGGCGCGGCCCTGATCACCCTCAACGGGGGCAGCTCCGTCGCTGGGGAAAGCCTGTCGAACCTGGGCGTCACCAGGGGCCTGACGCTCGCGGCCGGAACCGGCGCGACCGGTCCGGGCGCAGGCGGCGGCACCGTCAAGATCGGCGCCGGCACCATCCTGAAAGTGGTCGGCCCCGCGGGCCTGGCGCCGATCAACATCACCTACAACCCGGTGAGCTACCTGGTGCCCACCGACTACAAGCCGTTCTTCGCCACCGGTGACGGCGCACCCTTCAGTTCCCGCATGCTGGTCTTCGCCGCCGGCGGCGACAAGGTTTACGACGGCAGCACCGCGACCACCCTGGTGGGGCTCAAGGGCAACCCGTTCGGCGTGACCCTGTCGTCGCGACCCGGCAACTTCGTCACGACGGACACCGGCACGAACAAGCTCGTGAGCTTCACCGACCTCTCTCTGGGTGGCGCGGACGCGGCCAACTTCGCCTTGCCGGTGGCATGCTGCGGTCCGACGGCCGGGCTCGGCCTGACCACTGCCACCTTGCTCGCCGCCGCGGTACCCGTGGTGACGCCGCCCGTCGTGGTCGTTCCGCTTCCAGTGGTGGTGGGCGCCGACGTTCCGTTCGGCGACTCGACGCACGACACGGTGATCCCGCAGTTCGCGCCGTTTGCGGTCACGCCCGTGCTGCTGCGCAACCCGACACCCTTGCTGGTGGTCACCCAGCAAACCATGCCCCCGATGCAGATCGTCATGACCGAGCTGCCCGTGCAGCCGGTGACGGTGGCACCGGCACCCGCGGTTGCCCCTCCTGCCGCCCCGGCGCCGGCACCGGCGCTGCCCATCGCGCCGCCTGCCCGCGCGCCCAAGGTTTTCCGCAACTAGGCGTTCGCCAGCTACATGCGACTCCTCGGCATCCTCGTCCTCGCCTGCGCCGCACTGGCGCCCACCGCCTGGGCGGCGCAGCGCGCCGACTTCCGGCAGGAAGCGCCTTCGGGCGCGGCGCGCCACGTGGCCGAGTGGGTTCTCGATGCCGCGGACCATGGCGGCCGCCCGTTCGTCATCGTCGACAAGCTGCGCTCGCGCGTGTTCGTGTTCGACGCGGCCGGCGTCATGCAAGGCGCCGCGCCGGCGCTGATCGGCTCCGCGCTCGGTGACGAGTCGGTGCCGGGCATCGGCCTGCGCAAGCTGTCCAGCATCCTGCCGAAGGAGCGCACCACGCCCGCCGGCCGCTTCGTCGCCTCGCTGGACCGCAGCCTGCAGGGCGACGAGATCCTGTGGGTCGACTACGATTCGGCCATCGCGCTGCACCGGGTGATCGCCAGCGTGCCGGCCGAGCGGCGCCTGCAGCGCCTGGAGAGCCGGGTCGCGGGCGACCGGCTCATCACCTACGGCTGCATCAACGTTCCGGTGAAGTTTTTCGAACAAGTGGTGGCACCGCTGTTTCGCGGCGTCGGCGGCATCGTCTACGTGCTGCCCGACACCCGCTCGGTGCGCGAAGTGTTCGGCTCGTACGAGGTCCCCTGAGGAGATTCCAGATGAATACGCTTGCCTCGATTTGCGCCTTGTCCCTCGCGGCGGTGCTGTTGCCCGCGGCCGCTGCCGGCAAGCTGTCGCCGGCGCAGCAGGCTTACCAGCAGGAGCGCGCGCGCTGCCAGCGCGGTGAGACCAACCAGGACCGCGCCACCTGCCTGAAGGAAGCCGGCGCTGCCTACGACGAGGCGCGTCGCGGTCGGCTGGGAGCCGCACCGGCAGCGGCGGACCTGTCGCGCAACGCCACCCAGCGCTGCGACGCGCAACCCGCCGCGGACCGGGACGCGTGCCTGCAGCGCCTGCAAGCCCCGGCCCAGGGCAGCGCGCAAGGCGGCGGAGTCATCCGGCAGGTCGAGTCGCCGAAGTAAAGCGACCATCTCGTCGGCGGCTTCCTACAGACGGCCTGCACGGCTGGCGACACAATCGTTCGCGCTGCGCCCGCATAGTCTTGCGCCAGACAGCGCGAGCCATTCAGGGAGCAATCATGTCGGTCATCAGCCGGAACAACGTCCACGTGCAGGGCAAGGGGCCGCCGATGGTGTTCGTGCATGGCTTCGGCTGCGACCAGAACATGTGGCGCCTGCTGGCCCCGCATTTCGCCGAAAGCCACCAGGTGATCCTGCTCGACCTGGTGGGCGCCGGCAATTCCGACCTGAAGGCCTACGACGCGCAGAAGTACTCCAGCCTCCACGGCTACGCTTCCGACCTGTGCGAGGTGCTCGCGGAAGTGACCACGGCGCCTGCCATCTGTGTCGGGCACTCGGTCAGTTCGATGATCGGCCTGCTGGCCAACCTGCAGTGCCCGGACCAGTTCGCCGCCCAGGTGATGGTCGGGCCGTCGCCGTGCTACATCAACGACGGCGACTACGTCGGTGGCTTCGAACGGGCCGACATCGATTCGCTGCTGGACACGATGGAGAGCAACTATCTGGGGTGGGCCAGCACCATGGCCCCCGCCATCATGGGCGCCCCGGGCGAGCCGCAACTCGCGACCGAGCTCACCAACAGCTTTTGCCGCACCGACCCCGAGATCGCCAAGGCGTTCGCACGGGTCACCTTCCTGTCGGACCACCGCGCCGACCTGCCCAGGTTGCAAGCCCCGACCCTGGTCCTGCAATGCAGCGAAGACCTGATCGCGCCGGTGGCCGTGGGCCGGTACCTGGAACGCACCATCCCGAACTGCACCCTGCGCATCATCGAGAACGTAGGCCACTGCCCGCACCTGAGCGCGCCCAGCGCCAGCGCCGAAGCGATGGAACAATTCCTGGCGAGCCTGTAAGTCATGGCCGAGCCCCCGAAGCCCGGGGCGGAACAACTCTATGAGCTGGCGCCGTGCGGGCTGCTGCTGGCGGCGGCCAACGGCACGCTGCTGCAGGTGAACGCCACCCTTTGCCGCACGCTCCAGTACACCGCGGACGAACTGGTGGGCAAGCTGCGCTTCCAGGACCTCCTGACGATGGGCGGGCGCATCTTCTGGCAGACCCACCTGCAGCCCCTGTTGCGGATGCAGGGTTCCGTCGCGGAGGTCAAGCTGGAGGTCCGCCGCAAGGACGGCAGCGCGCTGCCCGTGCTCGTCAACATGGCCGAGCGGCCGCACGAACGCGAGCCGCTGCTGCACGCGGCGGTGATCGTGGCGGAAGACCGGCACAAGTACGAGCGTGAATTGCTGCTGCAGCGAAGGCGCGCCGAGGAGCTCGCCGCGCAGGTGGCGCGCGACCAGCACGAGCTCGCCGCGGCGCAGGCGAAGGCGCACGATCGGGCGCTGTTCGCCGAGCACCTGGTGGGCATGGTGAGCCACGACATCCGCAACCCACTGTCGGTGATCCACATGAGTACCGTGTTGCTGCAAAAGGGCCTGGGTCCCGAGCAGCACGGCGCGGTCGTGGCCCGCGTGGCGCGCGCGGTTGCGCGGGTGCAGCACCTGATCGGCGACCTGCTGGACTTCACGCAGGCACGCGTGGGCGCCGGCCTCAGCCTGCGCAAGGTGCCGGTCGACCTGCACCAGAGCGTGGCCGACGGCGTGGCGGAGCTGGCGGCCGCCTTTCCCCGCACCCGCATCGAACATGTGCGCAGTGGCGGCGGCACCTGCGTGGCCGACGCCGACCGCGTCCTGCAGGCCATCGGCAACCTGGTGGCCAACGCCGTGTCGCACGGCGCTGCCGACTGCCCGGTCACGGTGCGCAGCGAGAACACCGGGGAGGGCTTTCGGATCACCGTGCACAACCACGGGCGGCCGATCCCGCCCGAAGTGCTGCCACGCCTGTTCGAACCGATGGTGCGGGGCGCCGACACGCTCAGCCAGGGCGTCGGCCTGGGCCTCTACATCGTGCGCGAGATCGTCCGCGGCCACGGCGGCGAGGTCCAGGTTTCGTCCACCGCGGAAGCGGGCACGTCGTTCGTGATCACGCTGCCTTGCAGCTAGCACCGGCCTGGGTGGGACTAGCGGTCGCCGAACCGCACTTCGCGCAGCGGCCACAGCTCCACCGGCGTGCGCCGGATGAACGACGGGTCTTCGTCCTTGCGGCCCGCGCCGGAACTCGCCAGCGTCAGCTTCTGCACGGGGTCGACCGGGAGCGAGAACAGCATGTCGCAGCCGTGCATGTCCGCGTCGCCACCCAGCAGGTGCTCCTGCCAGCCGCGATCGTGCAGGTACTCGGAGAGGAAGGCGACCTGGCGGTAGCCCTCCAGCCGGCCGACCGCGAGCAGTTCACCATCGACGAGCAAGCCCACCTGCAGGTCCAGGCTCTGGCTCGCCGGCAGCTCGCCGGCCATCGCGAACGCCTTGAGGACGCCGTCGAAGTGGGGAGGGGCTTCTTCGCGCAGCAGTTTCATGCCGCGAAACTAAGCCCATCCCGCCAGCCCGGCTGTAGGACGGCACGCCGTCACTCGACCTGCAGCAGGCCCTTGCGCTCGATGAACTCCACCACTTCCTGCAAACCCTGGTTCGTCTTGAGGTTGGTCATCACGAAGGGCTTGTCCCTGCGCATGCGGCGCGTGTCGGCCTCCATCACGCCCAGGTCGGCGCCGACGTAGGGCGCCAGGTCGGTCTTGTTGATCACGAACAGGTCGCTCTTGGTGATGCCGGGGCCGCCCTTGCGCGGGATCTTCTCGCCGGCCGCGACGTCGATCACGTAGATCGTGAGGTCCGACAGTTCGGGGCTGAAGGTCGCGGCGAGGTTGTCGCCGCCGGATTCGATGAACACGATGTCGGCGTCGGGGAAGTCGCCCAGCATGCGGTCGATCGCTTCCAGGTTGATCGAGGCGTCCTCGCGGATGGCGGTGTGCGGGCAGCCGCCGGTTTCCACGCCCATGATGCGTTCGGCGGCGAGCGCACCGCTGACGGTCAGGATGCGCTGGTCTTCCTTGGTGTAGATGTCGTTGGTGATGGCGACCAGGTCGTAGCGGTCGCGCATCGCCTTGCACAGCATCTCCAGCAAGGTGGTCTTGCCGGAGCCCACCGGGCCGCCGATGCCCACGCGCAGCGGCGGCAGTTTCCTGGTGCGGCGGGGGATGTGGTGCAGGGCGGAAGTCATGATCGGAACAGGCGGGAGTACTGGGTTTCGTGGCGCGCCGAAAGGATCGCCAGCATGGGCGTGAAGGCCTGGCGGCTGTCGTCGTCCAGGGACAAGGCATGGTCGACGGCGTGCGGGATCTCG
>JAQGMY010000104.1 GCA_028292105.1 Ramlibacter sp. | reverse complement strand
CATCTTCGAGGAATGAACGGTGGACGAGGTGCTGGACCGCCCGCTGCATCCGTACACGCAGGGCCTGATCGGCAGCCTGCCCAGCGCCAACCGCCGCGGCGACCGGCTGCGGCAGGTGCCCGGCAAGGCGCCGTCCCTGCTTGCGATGCCCACCGGTTGCGCCTTCGCGCCGCGCTGCAGCCGCGCCACCGACGTGTGCCAGGCACGCCCGGCGTTCACCTATCCGGGCGCCGGCAGCCCGCAACACGGCGTGCGTTGCTTCCATCCGGCGTTGCCCGAGCTTGCGGGCGCGGCCGCCGCCCAAGGGCTCGTGGCATGAGCGGCACGACGCCTCCCATCATCGAGCTGCGCGCCGTCGACAAGCGCTTCGGCCAGCTGCCGCCGCCGGGCCCGCTCGGCCGCCTGGCCCGCTCGCTCGGTTGGTCCCGGCCAGCCGCCGTGACGCACGCCGTCGATGGCGTGAGCCTGTCGGTGGCGCCGGGCGAGGTGGTCGGCCTGGTGGGTGAGTCGGGCTGCGGCAAGTCCACGCTGGGCCGCATCGCGGCGGGCTTGCTGGCGCCTTCGTCTGGCACCGTGCTGGTCGACGGCAAGTCGCGCGAGCGGCTCACGCGCGACGAAGAACGGGCTGCGCGACTGCGCGTCCAGATGGTGTTCCAGGATCCGTTCGGCAGCCTGAATCCGCGGCTGCGCGTCTCGCGCATCGTCGGCGAGGCCGCGCTCTTCCACGGGCTGACCGATGCGCCGGGGCAGGACGACTACGTCTGCGCACAGCTCGAACGTGCCGGACTGGACCCGGCGCTGCGCCACCGCTATCCGCACCAGTTCAGCGGCGGACAACGCCAGCGCATCGGCATCGCGCGCGCGCTCGCCGTGAACCCGGCGCTGCTGGTGTGCGACGAGGCGGTGGCCGCGCTGGACGTGTCGATCCAGGCACAGATCCTCAACCTGTTCATGGACCTGCGCGACCGGCTCGCGCTGACCTACCTTTTCATCAGCCACGACCTGGGCGTGATCGAGCACGTGTGCGACCGCGTGGTGGTGATGTACCTCGGGCGCGTCGTCGAGAGCGCGCCGGTCGACGAACTGTTCGCGCGCCCGCACCACCCGTACACCCAGGCACTGCTGCGCGAGATCCCGCGCATCGACGCCCGCCGGGCGCGCTTCACGCCGCTGGCGGGCGAGATCGCGAGCCCGCTGGATCCGCCCAGCGGCTGCCACTTCCATCCACGCTGCCCGCTCGCCTTCGAGCGCTGCCGCACCGAGGTGCCGCAGCTGCGCGGCATCGCCATCCATCACCAGAGCGCCTGCCACCTCGACGCCGGGGCGGCGGCATGACGCTGCCCGGCAGGACCATCCCATCCTCCACTTTCCACCGAAAGACGCCATGAACCAACGACTCCTCCCTCCCCTGCTGGCCGCCGGGCTGCTCGCGGCCAGCGCTGGCGCCGTGGCCCAGAACACGCTGTCGATCGCCTACGCCGACCCGGTCTCGTCGCTCGACCCCCAGTTGAACAACCATGCCGGCGACCGCTCGCTTGCGCTGCACTTCTGGGACTCCATCATCAACTCGCGCGACGGCGGCAAGCTCGAACCGGCGCTGGCCGAGAGCTGGCGCGCCGTGGACGACCGCACCTGGGAGTTCAAGCTGCGCAAGGACATCAAGTGGCAGGACGGCAGTCCGTTCACCGCCGACGACATCGTGTTTTCGTTCCAGCGGGCCCGCAGCGTGCCCGGCAGCGTGGCGTCGTATTCCGGCGCGCTGCGCACGGTCGAATCCACCACCGCCAAGGACGCCAACACGGTGGTCATCAAGACCAGCACGCCCAACCCGATGCTGCCGCTGGACATCGCGTCCATCTACGTGGTGGGCAAGGCAGTGGGCGAGAAATCGCGGACGGAGGACTACAACGCCGGCCGCGCGGTGGTCGGCACGGGACCGTACAAGCTGGTGTCGTACGTGCCCGGCGACCGCTCCGTGTTCGAGAGGAACCCCGGCTATTACGGTGCCAAGCCTTTGTGGGACAAGGTGACCTACCGCTTCATCAGCAACGGCGCGTCGCGCACCGCGGCGCTCCTGGCCGGTGACGTGGACGTCATCGACAAGGTCGCCGTGACCGACGTCGAGAAGCTGAAGAAGACGCCCAGCGTCAGCGTCTACACCTACCCCGGACTGCGCGTGCTGCTGCTGCAGCCCAGCTTCAAGCCCGGTGCCAACGAGTTCATCACCGATAACGCCGGCAAGCCGCTGGCCGCGAATCCGCTGCAGGATGTGCGCGTGCGCCAGGCCCTGTCGCTGGCGATCAACCGCAAGGGCATCGTCGACCGCGTGCTGCAGGGCACCGTCACCGAGGCGAACCAGTGGATGCCCAAGGGCACCTTCGGCTACAACGCCGAGGTCAAGGACATCGGGTTCAATCCCGAGCAGGCGAAGAAACTGCTGGCGGAGGCCGGCTTCCCGCAGGGCTTCCAGATCAGCATCCACGTTCCGGGCGACCGCTATCCGCAGGCGCCCGAGACGGTGCAGGCCGTCGCGCAGTTCTGTACCCGCATCGGCGTGAAGACGCAGGTGCAGGTCGTGCCCTGGTCCGTTTATTCCTCGCGCGCCACCAAGAACGAGTACGCGGTGAGTGTCATCGCCTGGGGCAACGGCACCGGCGAGGCGGGCTACGGCCTGCTGCAGACGCTGGCCACCAGCGACGCCAAGCGCGGCCGCGGTGCCAACAACTGGGGCCGCTACTCCAGCGAGGCA
>JAQGMY010000098.1 GCA_028292105.1 Ramlibacter sp. | reverse complement strand
TGGCCGCCTCGATGATTCCCGAGGAGGAATTGCCGACCATCACCGAGCAGTGCCGCATGGCGGCGCAGAAACGCTCGCGCGGCAGGTGGCGCAGGCGCCTGGAGCCGATCGGCAACTTGTCCTGCGCGAGCGCCTCCAGGATCTCGCGGGAGCCGGCGTCGGCGTTCGGATCCAGCCAGAGCACCGGCAGGGTCAGCTGCTTCAAGGCATCGAGCAGCGCCCGCGCCTGCTGCGCGGCGTCCGCCGCCTGCTGCACCACCGGGTGGAACAGCGCGAGTACGAACCCGCTTTCGGGCGGCATTCCCAGCGACGCCAGTGCCGCCTCGCGCGGCACGTCCGCCAGCTGCGCCAGGTCGTCGATCCCTGGCGCACCGGTGACGAAGATGCGATCCGGGTCTTCGCCCATGCGCTGCAGGCGCTCCCTGGCGCCGTCGGTGGCGACGCAGTGGTAGCTGGCCAGCTTGCTGATCGCGTGCCGCACCGGCTCGTCGACGGTGCCCGAACGCTCGCCGCCATGCACGTGGACGCAGGGGATGCCGACGTGCAAGGCCGCGATCGCACCCGCCAGCATCTCGCCGCGGTCGCCCAGCAGCAGCAAGGCATCGGGGCACTCGTGCTCCAGCACGCCGGTCATGCCGCGGAGAACATCGGCAATGGCGCGCGACATGCTGGCGCCGGTGCGGGTCAGCACGTCCACGGGCAGTTCCGCGCAGACCTGGAGGCCGGCGGCGCGCACTTCGTCCACGGTATGCCCGTGCTCTTTGCTCAGGTGCGTGCCGGTCACCGCCACCTGCAGGGCCAGGCCGGGCGTGGACTGCATGCGCTGCAGCGTCGCCTTCATCAGGCCGAAGTCGGCGCGGGTGCCGGACAGATAGAGAATGCGTCGCGTCAACTTGGGTTCCGGGTCGGGGAGAGATCGCTCCATTGCAGCACGGTGCCCGCGGGCATGGCGACGCGCGCAGCGCTGCCCAGCACGCGGTCCCAGTCGCGCGGCGCGATGCCGGTGGCGGGGCGGCGGCAAGCCAGCATCGAAGCCTGCAGCGTGCTGCCCGCCGCGATGTCCACCGCGGCGACGATGCTGCGCCGGGCGACGCGGGCGGCGTCCTCCTCCTCCGGCCGCGGCGCTTTCACGCCGTCACCCAGCATGGCGGTGATACGGCGGATGCCGCGCACCATGGCGCCGAAATCTTGCGGCTCCAGCGAGGCCGCATGGTCCGGTCCCGGCAGGCTGCGGTCCAGGGTCAGGTGCTTCTCGATGATGGTCGCGCCCAGGCTGACGGCCGCCAGCGCCGCGGCGGTGCCGAGGCTGTGGTCGGAGTAGCCGATCGGCAGGCGCAAGGCTGCGCGCATCGTCGTGATCGCGCGCAGGTTCAGCGCCTCGTCGGAGGCCGGGTACGCCGAGGTGCAATGCAGCACCGAGATGCCCGTCAGCGAGCCGCGCGCTGCCTGCGCCCAACCGAGCGCCTCGCGCACTTCGTCCAGCGTCGCCATGCCGGTCGAGAACAGCACCGGCAGGCCGGTGGCACACGCATGTTCCACCAGCGCGCGATGGGTCAGCTCGCCGGACGGCATCTTGATGCGCCTGACGCCCAGCCTGACCAGCAGGTCCACCGCCTCGATCGAGAAAGGTGTCGAGAAGAACTCGATGCCGATGGCCGCGCAATGGTCGCGGATGCGTTCGTGCTGCTCCGCCGAGAGCTCCAGCTTGCGCAGCATGGCGAACTGGTCCTGCTCGCCGGTCTGCTTCTTCTGGTACGCGGCAGTCGGTGCGCCGGGCACCACCAGGTCCTCGGCGCGGAAGGTCTGGAACTTGACCGCGTCCGCACCCGCAGCCTTGGCGGCGTCACACAGTGCCAGCGCGCGGGCCAGGTCGCCGTCGTGGTTGACGCCGGCTTCGGCGATGACGAAGACGGGCTCCATGCTCACCACACCGTCCAGCCGCCGTCGACGACCAGGTTGTGGCCGTTCAGGTAACTCGAGGCGTCGCTGGCCAGGAACAGCATGCCGTTGACGATGTCGTCGCTGCTGGCCATGCGCCCGAGCGGCACGCGCTGGGAGTAGTTGCGAACGAAGGTCTCGTTCTGGCCGCTGAAGACGCCGCCCGGCGTGATGGCGTTGACGCGCACGCCCTTGCCGCCCCAGTAGCTGGCCAGGTACTGCGTCAGGCCCCAGAGGCCGGCCTTGCTGGCCGAATAGATGGCGGGGGTATTGATCGGCCGCCCCAGATACTCCGAGCCTTCGTAGATGCGCTGGTCCGGCGCCACGATGCCGTAGATCGACAGCGTGTTGACGATGGCGCCGCTGCCGCGCTGCGCCATCGGCGCGCCGAAAGCCTGGGCACACAGCATGGCGCCGGTGAGGTTGACGGCCATCACCTCGTTCCAGTCGGCCAGCGGGAACTCTTCGAAGGGCGCGAAGAAGTTTTCGCTCTTGGTGGCCGCGTTGTTGAACAGTACGTCGGCCGCGCCCCAGTGCTGCGCCAGCTGGTCGGCGGCGGCGCGCACGCTCTGCGGCTGGGTGACGTCGGTCACGATCTTCAGCAAGGTATCGCCGTCCGGACCCAGGCGGTCCAGGTCGGCGCTGCTGCGATCGAGCGCGCAGACCCGCGCGCCGGCAGCCAGGAAACCGGCGACCGCGGACTGCCCGAGGATGCCGGCGGCGCCGGTCATGGCGATGATCTTGCCGTCGAGGCGAAAGGGGTGGGACATCAGTTGAACTGCCGGAACACCGGCTTGATCGCGGGACCTTCGAGGAAGCGCTCGGGCCCGGCTTCCAGCGCCTGGGCATAGACGGCCAGTGCCTTGCGCGCGGCTTCCAGCGTCTGCTGCAGCTCGCTGTCACCGTGGGAAAAGCTCTGGGCGATCCAGGGCATCAGCACGCCGTTGCGGATCATTTCCTGCGAGAACAAGGTGCGCAACGGCAGGCTGGGACGGCCGTTGGCGTCCAGGGTGACGTAGTTCATCGACACCGCATTGCCCTGCAGCTCAAAGGCGTGGGCCACGCCCGCCTCCCGGGCGCAAGCCTCCAGCCCGGTGAGCAGGCGCGCCCCGAAGTCCCACAGGTGGCCCACCACGTCCTGCTCCTCGTAGACCGCGACAGTTTCGAGGAAGGCGGCCAGGCTGGCCATCTCGCCGCCGTGCGTGGTCGACATCAGGAAGGTGCGCTCCTGCCCGGGCCGATTGATCGCCCCGACCTCCATCACTTCACGGCGGCCGACCAGCGCCGAGACCGCGAAGCCGTTGGCCATGCCCTTGCCGAAGGTGGTGAGGTCGGGCTGTACGCCGAACAGGTGCTGGGCGCCGCGCAGGTCCCAGCGAAAGCCGGTGATCATCTCGTCGAGGATGAACAGGGCGCCTTCGCTGCGGCACAACCACTGCACCTGCTGCAGGAAGTTGCCGGGATCGGTGGCCAGGTCCGCGGAAGGCGGACGCAGCCGGTCGTAGCCGGGCAGGTGGTCGCAGGGGCCGACGGTGGTGCCTGGCTCCAGCATGACGCCCGCGATCTGGCCGGGGTGCTCGTCGAACAGCATCTGCAGGCTGGCGAGGTCGCCGTAGTCGAACACCAGCGTGGTGGCGTGGTGCAGGTCCGGAATGCCGCGCTTGATCGTCGTGGCGCCTATGAACCAGTCGTCGAAGGAGAAGAAGGGATGCTGGCGCGGCACGCAGATCAGCCGCCGGCCGGTGTAGGCCCGCGCGACCTTGGCCGCCGCGGTGGTCACGTTGGAGCCGTTCTTGGCGAACTTCACCATGTCGGCGCCGGGGATCAGGTCGACGATGCGTTCGGCGGCTTCGAGCTCGATCACCGAGGCGCGCGTGAGGTTCACGCCCAGTTCCATGCCGCGCATCGCGGCGCGGTTGATGCGCTCGTCGGCATAGCCCAGCGTGACAGCGCGCAGCCCCATGCCGTAGTCGAGCAGCGTGCGGCCATCGGGGGCCGTCACGCGCGCACCCTTGCCGCTGACCAGGATCTCCGGCGCGTTGGCCGGGTACTGGTCGTCGCCGCGCGAGTAGGTGTGGGCGCCGCCGGGGATCACCCGGTGCAGGCGTTCGCTGAAGGACTTCGTCATGCCTCGATCGCTTCCAGCAGTTCCAGCACGCGGATGTCGTCCTGCAGGTTGTGGGGGAAAGGGGCGCGGCCGGCAGCTGCCGCGAGGAAGCTGCCGATCTCCGCCACGTACATGGCCTCGCCGATGTTCTGGTTGTAGCCGGCGTGCGCCTGGCTGGGCGGCTGCTTCAATTCGATGGTGCGTGCCGCGTCCGCTTCGTAGACCCGGACCACGCCGCTGTCCCAGTCCCAGGACAGCGACGCCCGCTCCAGGTTCAGCGTGAGCTTGCGCACCGCTTGCCGCGCCACCACGTCGACCACCAGGCTGCCGACGAAACCGTCGAAGTGCAGCAGCGCGGCGTAGGTGTCGTCGATGGGCGCGCCGACGTCCGCCGTGCGCATCTTCGTGCCTTGCACCCGGGTGGGCCAGCCGAAAGCATCCACCATCCAGGTCAGCTCGAAGGGAACGATCTCGCGGGCACCGCCGGTGAGCGGATTCGACACGTAGAAGTCGCTCACCTTTTCCCACGGATGCCAGTCCGGCAGGTACTGGCCGCAGTGGTAGGAAAAGTTGCAGGCCTTGCCGTAGCGGCCCGAGCGCACGGCCTCGGTGATGTCGCGGACGGCGGAGTGAAAGCGCAGCGTGCACGACGGCGCGACCAGCACCCCCCTTTGCTGCGCTTGCCGGGCCAGGGCCACCAGCGGTTCGCGGATGACGCTGGCTTCGACGAAGCAGGGCTTGCCCGCCGCGATGGACCAGGCCATCGCCGTGTGATGCTGGTCGGGGGGCGTCGAGATCACCACGCAGTCGAAGGCCTGCAGGTCGCCGGCCGCCAGGGTGTCCCGCAGCTCGATGCCGTACTCCTGGGCCGCCTGTGCGCGGCGGTCGGCACGCGTGTCGAAACCCACGATGTCCCGCACCGCATGCTCGCGCAGGCAGCGCACCCGCCGCTTGCCCATGGACCCGAGGCCGATCACCAGCGCCTTCACGGCAGCTCTCCCTTGAAATGTTCCATCAACGCTTGCACGCACAGGAAGTCGCACAGGTCGTCGACTTCGTAGTTCTGCCAGCGCTCGATTGTGTACCCCAGCACCCGGGGCGGATAGAAGGTGCGCAAGCGCTCGAGGGCCTCGGTCTTCACCGCGTAGGCGACGCCGTAAGGGAACCATGCGGGCTCCGCGACGGTGGCCGCTTGTGCAGGCAGCCAGGCGGTGAGGCGGCCTTGCGCGTCCAGGCGCTTCATCACGGCGGGCTGCTCCAGTTGCACCTGGCCGACCGTCACCACCGCATCGGTTTCGTCCCAGCGGCGGGTGAGCAATTCGCACACGCCGGGCAGGTCGCCGCGCGCGCGCAGCGGCGAGGTCGGCTCAAGCAGGACGACGGCGTCGTAGACCCGGCCTTCGTGCTCGCGCAGCCAGGCCAGCGCATGCAGCGCGGCGTCGGCCGAAGTGCTGTCGTCTGCTGCGAGCGCCGGCGGGCGCAGGAACGGGACCCGCGCGCCGGCGGCCCGCGCGGCCTCGGCGATGGTGGCGTCGTCGGTCGAGACCACGGTATCGGCGATCGCGGGACAGGCCAGCGCCGCCTGCACGCTCCACGCGACCAGCGGCTTGCCGGCGAGCAGCTTCACGTTCTTGCCCGGCAGCCGCTTGCTGCCGCCGCGGGCGAGTATCAATCCCAGGATGCGAGGCGCCGTCATGCACGAGATCCTTGGTCATGGCCGGTAACGAGGCTTGCTATTTCATGCGCAACGCGTTCGGCGGCGGGCTCCTGCGGCCGGGCGGCAGCAGGCCCGCGACGGGCGGAGGCCAGTCGTTGTTCCAGCAGGCCGGGCAGCGCTGTGAGGTCGGGCACCGCCGTGGCCAATCCCAACCTGGCGTAGTCCATGCCGCAGCGTTGCACCAGCGGCGAAAACGACAGGCTCAAGACCTCCTTGCCGGCGGCGTTCGCCTGCGCGCCGACCGTCGTCGCCTGGACCACCACCAGGTCGGCGGCGGCGAGCACCGGCAGCAGCGGCTCGCGGTCGGGCCGGCTCCAGTGGATGCGCGGATGCGGGGCCGGCGCGGCAAACCGGTGCCATTCGTTGGGGTGGTAGCGGATCGCCAGGCAGACATCGCGCTGCGACAGCGTCCAGGCCACCAGGTGCTCCTGCACGGCCGCGCCCAATGCGCTGCCGGCCCAGCGCGGCTCCGCGTCCTCCGGTTCCATGTGGCCGGCCCAGAGCACGATGCGCTGGTCGCCCCAGCCCCGCTCCGCACGGAAACCACCCGCGGCCGATTGCGCCTGCGCACCGGCGAGGCTGTCGAACGCCGGATTGCCGGTGACGACGATGCGCTGCGGGGCCACACCGGCGTCGACCAGGTTGGAGCGCGTCCCCTCCGACAGCACGGCGATCCGGTCCGCATGCACGCTGCGGGCGCGGTAGGGATCGCCAGGCAGCGCGAACAGGTCCACCATCGAGAGGGTCGGGATGCCCAGCGAATGCGCGGCTTCGATGGCCGCCTGCTCGCTGCGCGGCGAGTTGGTGGCGACCACCACGTCGGGGCGCAAGGATTGCAGCACCCGCCGCATCAACTGCACTGGCCGGAAACCCTGGCGGCCGACCTGCGCCCACCGTTCGCGAGCCCCGGTTTCGCCCAGCGCGTCCACCCATTCGAGGAAGTTCAGGCCCAGGTAGGCCAGCGACTCTTCGCGCGCGACGTCCGGGTGCTGCTGCTCGCCTATCAATTGTTGGCCGTACTGCATCGCACGAGCGCCCTCCCCGCCCTGGCAGAAGTCGAGGTAGCCCAGCGGCTGCTCACCGGCGCGACGCGCCACCGCCGCGGCAGTGGTGAGGGCCAGCAGCTGCACCTCGCAGCCGGGCACCTGCCGGCGCAGCGCCTGCATCACCGGCAGGCACATCTCCACGTGCCCGCCCCCATAGGTGACGAACAGGGCCTTCATGCTTGCTGCGCGTCCCACAAAGCCAGCGCGGCCAGCGCCCGCAGCTCGCGCGTGTAGTTGGCCGTGCCATCGCGGTGCGCGTCCAGCATGCGCTCGACTTCCTCGGGCGCGAACAGCTCCTGCATGAGCGCGCTGGCCGCCAGCGTCCGTCGCAGCCAGTCGTGGCTTTCGCGGCGGAACCATTCGCCCACCGGCACGGTGAACATCTGCTTGCGTCGATACGCCAGGTCCTCGCCTATCAGTGGCGCGACGGCCTTCTTGTACCAGTGCTTCTTGTCGCCATCCGCCGACAGCTTGGTGTGGCCGCGCGAGCGGAAGGCGAATTCCATCATCCGCCAGTCGAGGAAAGGCGTGCGCGCCTCGATGGACACCGCCATGCCCATGCGGTCCGGCTTGACCAGGTTGTTGCCGGACAGGAGCAGCTGCATGTCCAGGTACAAGGCCTGGTTGACGCGGTCGAAGTGCGCCGCCTCGTCGAACCACGGTTTCGCCGCGGCCGCGAAGCTGTCGAGGCCTTCCAGGCGGCGAGCGGTCCGCGGGCGGTACAAGGCCTGCTTGGCGGCGGGCGCGAAAAGCGAAATGGAATCGAAGTAGCCGCGCCGGAAGGAGCTGTCGTCCTGCGTCAGTGCGTCGGGCCGGGCAAAGTAGTCGGCATATTTCTCGTAACCGGCGAACAGCTCGTCACCGCCGTCGCCGGTGAGCACCACCTTCACATGGCGCGCGGCCAGCTCGCTCACCCGCAGCGTCGGCAGGAAGGAGGCGTCGCCATGGGGCTGGTCCAGGTGGTACAGCACGTGCGGCCACCGGTCCAGCATGTTCAGTTCCGCGATCTCGGCGGTGTGCTGGCAGCCGAAGCGCTGCGCCGCCAGGGCCGCATAGGCCGACTCGTCGAAGCGCGGATCCGCGAAGCCTATGCAGAAGGTGCGCACCGGCCGGTCCACGTGCCGCGCCATCAGGGCGACGATGGTGCTGGAGTCCACGCCGCCGGACAGGAATGCGCCCCAGGGCACGTCGGCGCGCAGCCGGATCCGCGTCGCGTCGTCGAGGATGGACAGGAACTCCTCGGACCAGGCGGTCAAGGAGTGATCGCGTTCCTGCTGCGCGGCCAGGTTCCACCAGCGGCCCGACTCGGTGCCGCGCCGCGTGAACTTCATCCAGCAACCGGGCATGACGTGGCGGATGCCCTGCCACACCGTCCACGGCGCGGGGATGTAGTTGAAGCTCAGGTAGTGGTGCACCGCCTCCAGGTCCAGCACCGGCTTCGCCGGCAATGCCTGCAGGATCGCCTTGATCTCGGAGGCGAACAGCACCTGCCCGCCCTGCTCCCGCACGTACAGGGGCTTCACGCCGATGCGGTCGCGCACCAGGATCAGCGCATCCTCGCGCGCATCGTCGATCGCGATCGCGAACATGCCATTGAGCCGCTGCACGAAGCCCATGCCTTCACGTTCGTACAGGCGCAGCAGCACCTCGGTGTCCGAATGCGTGTCGAGTCGCACGCCCTCGGCCCGGAGTTCGTCGGCGAGTTCGACGAAATTGAAGATCTCGCCGTTCTGCACGATGGCGATGCGGCCATCGTCCGAGACGAAGGGCTGGTGGCCGCCGGCGATGTCGATGATGGACAAGCGCCGGTTGCCGATGGCGACGCCGCGTTCGCGCTGGTGGCGAATGCCTTCGTCGTCGGGACCACGGTGGCGCAGGCTGCCGGCCATGGCGGCGAGAGCTGTGTCGGGCAGAGCCTGCCGGTCGCTGCTCCAGTAACCGAAGATGCCGCACATCCTCAGTTGCTCCCGCGGCCGGTGAGGCGCGTCAGCGTCCCCCACATGATCTTCAGGTCCATCCCGACGCTGTGCTCGCGCACGTAGCGCAGGTCCAGCGCGCGCCGCTGGTCTTCGGTGCCTTCCGAGCGCAGCTCCACCTGCGCCAGGCCGGTGATGCCGGGGCGCACGCTGCAACGCTGCGCCCAGTCGGCCTCGCTGTAGAGGGAACGCTGCAGCGGCAGGTCCGGCCGCGGGCCGACCAGGCTCATGTCCCCGCGCAGCACGTTCAGCAACTGCGGCAGCTCGTCCAGGCTGGTGCGGCGGATGAAGCGCCCGACCCGGGTGATGCGGGGATCGTTGGCGGACGTGTTGAACGGCCCGATGGCGGCCGCGTCCCGCACCATGCTGCGGAACTTGAACATGCCGAAAGTCTGGCCGCCGCGGCCGACCCGCACCTGCCGGAACAGCACGGGAAAGCCGCTGTCGATGGCGACCGCCAGGGCCGTTGCCAGCAGCAGCGGGCTGAGCAGCAGCAAGGCGAAGGCGGCCAGCACGATGTCCATGGCGCGCTTCATCGCGGCCCGTCGAGGCCGGCCGCAATGGCCCGGATGCGGCCGGCCACCCGCTGGGCGTCGGCCTCGACCTGTTGCGGCGTGCGCCTGGCGAGCTGGCGTTCGGCCTCGCGCAGCGCCGCCACCTCGCGCTCGAAGTCCATTTCGGTGTCGCGATGGAAAGTGCGCGAGAGAATGACGGCGCGCGAGCCGAGCCGCAGATGCTCGCCCAGCACGTCGCGCCCGGGCAGCAGGCCTTCGTCCACCCGGGCGATGCCGCCGAAGCCGAAAGGCAGTCCGTGCCGACGGGCGATTTCCGCAACGCGGGCGACGCGGCCGTCCGCCAGCGGCTCGAACATGAAGCGGCAACCGAGCGAGATGTGCAGGTCGTTCAAGCCGACGTAGATCTCGTGCAGTCCGGGTGTGCCGGCCCAGGCGTCGACCGAATGCAAGGCCGCGGCGGTTTCCAGCAAGGGGACGATGGGCGCACGCCCGCCCACGATCTGCGCGAACGCGCCCAGGTCCTGCGGTCCGCTGAACATCGGCAACATGACGAGGTCCGCGCCTTCTGCGAGCACCGCCTCGACCTCCGCGCCCGTGCCGTCGTGCAGCGGATTGACGCGCACCATCAGCGGCGAATGCCGGAGCACGGCGCGCATGCGGGCGACGTCGTGCAGCTGGTGCACGCTGATGAAGGTGTTGCGCCCGGCCTGGCGTTCGGCCTTGCCCAGGCGCTCGAGGTCGACGAACAGGCGGAAACCGCCCAATGCGTCGCAGCGCCGGGCCAAGGCCGCGTCGTTGGTGATCTGTATCAGTTCGAGCATGCCCGCTGCGATTATCGCGCCAGGGCCGAGCGCAGGTCCGCGCTGGCCAGCCAGGTGAGACCGAGGATCGCGCCAGCCGCCACGATGGCGCAGCCCCATTGCAACACCAGGCTCGCCGGCGCACCCACCGCCAGCAGCACGGCCTGCAAGGCGAGCAGCAGGCCGCCGGCCACCAGCAGGGCTGGCCATGGCAACCAGTGGGCCAGTCCGCGGCGCAGCCCGAACAACACTGCGAGGGCGATGGCGGCCCACAGACCGTCCAGCCACCACATCAGGTGGGCGCCCTCGGCCGGCCGCACCAACAGCAGCACGGCGAAGGCGAGTGCATACGCCCACACCGCCACGCGCATGCGCTCCTGCGCCGCCAGGATCGCCGCGGCGATGGTCGCCAGAGCCTGCGGCAAGAGGCTCCAGGCGCCGATGCGGCCCCACTCGGCCACCCTGGCCAGCGCCTCGGGTTGCATCCGGCCCCAGCCGAAAAGCAGCTGCGCCACGGCGGGTGAGGCCAGCAGCAGCCCCGCGGCACAGGCGCAGGCCAGCGTCCAGGCCAGCGCGAAACCACGGCGGACCGGCGCGGTGTCGCCGGCGCCGGCACGCACCGCCTGGGCGATCGGCCCCAGGGCGAGTGTGCCCACCAGCTGCACTCCAAGCAGCAAGGGCAGTTCCACCAGCTTCCAGGCGTAGTTGAAGACCGCCAGCGCCCCCGGTCCTTCCTGCGAGGCGAGCGAGCGCGCCACGAAGGGCAGCGCGATCGGCAGGCCGGCGGCAGCGGCGGCCCACAGCCACAGCGGCAGCGGCGGCAAGGTGCTGGCATCGGCCAGGCCGGGGTCGCGGCGCAAGGCGCGCTGGCGGTGCTGCAGCCATGCCAGCCGGGCAACCATCGCCAGCAGGAGCCCGCAGCCAAGCACCGCGACCGCGGACTTGCGGGCGAGCAGCGCGACGCACGCCAGGGCCGCGATCAGCACGCAGTTCACCACCAGGTTGGCGCCATAGAAGCCGACGAAATCGCGCTCGTGCTGCAGCCGGGTCACGCCGAGGGCGGCCCAAAGGGCCAGCGGCAAGGCCAGCGCACTGAAGATCAGCGCTCCTCCGGCGTCGGGCTGCAGCGATGCCGGCACGCCGGACGCCAGCCAGCGGGCCAGCGGCAGGTGCAGCGCCGCCAGCAGCAGCGCCAGCAAGGAGCCTCCGGCCAGCAAGAGCCGGCCCAGGCGCCGCTGCGTGGCGGCGATACGGCCCGCATCCTCGTTGGCCCAGGCGGGCAGCAGCACGTACGCCAGCGCGCCGCTGGCCAGCACGCCCGCCAGCCAGTCCGGCAAGGTCAGCATCAGCACGGCGACATCGCCCAGCCCGGTTGCGCCGAAGGCGGCCGCCTGGGCGGATTCGCGCACCAGGCCCAGCAGGCGGCTGACCAGCAGCAGGACAAGGGACAGGGCGCCGGCCTTCAGGAACATGGCGGGCATTATCCCGGCGACGGCCCCGTTGCCCTGGCAAAACTACAATGGAGGGTTCCGCCCTCAGCGGCGCTCGCCCGCCCGCCCTCGAATGTCCGACCAGACCACCCCGCCTTCCGACGAGAACCAGCTGAT
>JAQGMY010000067.1 GCA_028292105.1 Ramlibacter sp. | reverse complement strand
AGCACATCGACGTGCTGGAGGACCCGTTCCTGCGCCGCGGCAAGGGCAGCGCCGCTTTCGACGAAGAGGGCGTGCGTACCAGCCCGCGCAAGGTGGTGGACGGCGGCCGGGTGGAAGGCTACTTCCTCAGCAGCTATTCGGCGCGCAAGCTGGGCATGAAGACCACGGGCAACGCCGGTGGCTCGCACAACCTGACCATGACCTCGCGGCTCACGCATGCGGACGACAACCTGGTGGAGATGCTGCGCAAGCTGGGCACCGGCCTGTTCGTCATCGAGCTGATGGGGCAGGGCGTGAACTACGTGACCGGCGACTATTCGCGCGGCGCCAGCGGCTTCTGGGTGGAGAACGGCGAGCTCGCCTTCCCGGTGCAGGAGATCACCATCGCCGGCAACATGAAGGACATGCTGATGGGCATCCAGGCGGTGGGCTCGGATGTCTACAACTACGGGGCGAAGAGCGTGGGTTCGATTCTGGTGAACCGGATGAAGGTGGCGGGGAGTTGAGCGCGGTGGGTGGTGGTGCGCAGCAAGCTGCACACCCTACGATTGCGCGCCGGCCCCGGCAAACCCGCTGAACCGTAGGGTGTGCAAGCTTGCTTGCGCACCATCCCGGCCTGCTACTTCCCGCGCATCGTCTTCACCGTCGCCTTGCTGGCCTGCGTCAGCAGCTTCACGAAAGCCACCGCCGCCGGCGACAAGCTCCGGTTGCTGCGCCGGATCAGCGCGATCGTCCGGCTGATGTCCGGCTTCTCCAGCCGCACGCCGACGACCGAGGCCGGCGCTCGCGGCAGCGTCAGCTGCGGCACCACGGCCACGCCCAGCCCGTTCTCCACCATGCCGATCAGCGTCGATACGTGCCGCACTTCGCAGACCGGCCGCGGCAGGGGCGGCAACTCGGCCAGCGCCTGGTCGATGAACAAGCGATTGCGGCTGGCGTGCGACACGCGCGCGTGCGGGTAGTCGGCCAGCTCTTCCCAGCGCACGGAGCGGCGCTTCGCCAGCGCGTGCCCCACCGGCACCGCCAGCACGTAGGGTTCCTTGAGCAGTGGGGTGAACTCCACGTCCGGGTCCTGCATGCCGATGTAGTTCAGCGCGAAGTCCGCTTCCCCTTGCTTCACGCTCGCCAGCACTTCGTCGGCGCCTTCTTCGATGATCCGCACCAGCACGCGCGGATGCTGCTCGCGAAAGGCGCGGATCACCGGCGGCAGGAAGTGGTGCACGGCGGAGAAGACGCAGCCGATGGTGACGTCGCCCGCCTCGAGTTGCGCCGCATCCCGCAGGCTCAGGACGGTGCGATCCAGGTCGTCCACCAGGCCGCCGACCTGCGCCAGGAAGCGCTTGCCCAGCAGCGTGAGCTCCACGCTGCGGGTGGTGCGGTCGAACAGGCGGACCCCGAGCTGGTCCTCCAGGTGCGAGATGCGCCGCGACAGCGCCGGCTGCGACAGGTGCAGGGCCTTGGCTGCCGCCGCGAAGCTTTTCAGCTCGCCGACGGTGGCAAAGGCACGCAGGTCGGCCAGGGAGGGCTTCAGCATCGCGGTCCATTCATGCAAGGCATGCAACAAAACCTCAGAAAGTTGCAATTTACAGCAAGAGCCGGGCCGGGGAAGATCGGCGCGACGAGTAGCAGCGCCCTTCCCGCAAGAAAAGAACTCCATGGCACGCAACACCAATGTCCCCGCCGACCTGTCGGCGCCTCCCGTCACTGCCATCCTTGCCAGCTTCGTCGCCGGCCACGCCTCGCGCGGCTGGAGCGAGGCCGTCGAACGCGAGGCGCATCGCACCTTCTACAACTGGCTCGGTTGCGCGATCGGCGCCGCCCGCCACGAAGCAGCCGATGCGGCGCTCGGTGCGGTGCAGATGCTGCAGCCGGCGCCGCAAGCCACCGTGCTGGGTCGCACCGAGAAGGTCGACATCGCCAGTGCGGCGCTGGTCAACGGCATCACCTCGCACACCTTCGATTTCGACGACACCCACCTGAAGACCATCATCCATCCGGCGGGGCCGGTGGCGTCCGCGGTGCTGGCGCTGGCCGAGCACAAGGGCTGCAGCGGCCGCGAAGTGCTCGACGCGCTGGTGCTGGGGATCGACGTCGCCTGCCGCATCGGCAACGTGATGTACCCGGACCACTACGACCGGGGCTGGCACATCACCGGCTCCACCGGCATGCTGGGCGCGGCCGCCGGCTGCGCGCGGCTGTTGAAGCTGGACGAACGGCAGACCACCATGGCGCTGGGCATCGCCGCTTCGCAGCCGGTCGGCTTGCGCGAGCAATTCGGCACCATGACCAAGCCTTTCCATCCGGGCGGCGCCGCGCGTGCCGGGCTGATGTCGGCGCTGCTGGCCAGCCGGGGCTTCACCTCGAGCCCGCGCGCCCTGGAAGCGCCGCGTGGCTTCGTCCAGGTGGTATCCGACAAGCGCGCCTGGAACGAAGTGACCGACGAACTGGGCGAGCGCTTCGAGATCTCCTTCAACACCTACAAGCCCTTTGCCTGCGGCATCGTGATCCACCCCAGCATCGATGCCTGCGTGCAATTGCGCGAGCAGGGCGTCAGCGCGGAGCAGGTCGAGCGCATCGAGCTGCGCGTGCACTCGCTGGTGCTGGAGCTCACCGGCAAGAAGGAACCGAAGGACGGCCTGCAGGGCAAGTTCAGCGTGTACCACGGCTGCGCCGTCGGCCTGCTCTATGGCGAGGCGGGCGAAGACGAGTTCTCGGACGCGGTTGTCAACGACCCCGAGGTGGTCGCGCTGCGCAACAAGGTGCAGGCCACCGTCGACGACAGCATCGCGGAAGAGGCCGTGCGCGTGACCGCGGTGCTGCAGGACGGCCGCCGCGTCGACGTGCGCGTCGACCACGCGATCGGCTCGATGCAGAACCCGCTGTCGGACCACCAGCTGGAAGCCAAGTTCGGCGCCCTGGTGGTGCCCGTCCTCGGCCACTCCAGGTCCGGCGAGATCACCAACACCTGCCGCACCTTCGCATCGCTGCCCAACGTGCGCAGCCTCACGGCGCTTTGCCGTCCCTGAACCCTGAAGAATCCAACGTGACCCCAACCGCACCCCTTCGCATCGGCATCCTCAACGGCGACGACATCGGCCACGAGATCGTTCCGGTCTCGGTCGACATCGCCCGGGCCGCCGCCGAGATCCACGGCGTGACCATCGACTGGCGGCCGCTGCCGATCGGCGCCCGGGCGCTTCAGACGCACGGCCACACGCTGCCGCCGGAAACCATGGAGACGCTGAAGACGCTGGACGGCTGGATCCTCGGCCCGATCGGCCACCGGGCCTATCCGAAGGTTCCGAACGCGATCAATCCGCACCCGATCCTGCGCAAGCAATTCAACCTGTTCGCCAACGTGCGGCCGACGCGCTCGTATCCCGACATCGGCTGCCTGCACGACGACATCGACCTGGTGATCGTGCGCGAGAACAACGAGGGCTTCCAGCCGGACCGCAACATGGTGATGGGCTCGGGCGAGTTCCGCCCGACCGACGAAGTCACGCTGTCGGTGCGCGTGATCACCCGCACCGGCAGCCGCCGCGTGGCGAAGGCCGCCTTCGAACTGGCGCGCCAGCGCCGCAAGCACCTGACCTACGTCCACAAGGACACGGTCTTCAAGCTCAGTTGCGGCATGTTCGTGGAGGAGTGCAGGAAGCTCGCCGCCGAATACCCGGACGTGCTGGTCGACGACGTGATCGTCGACACCTTCGCCATGCGGCTGGTGCGCGACCCGCAAAGCTTCGACGTGGTGGTCACCACCAACATGTTCGGCGACATCCTCTCCGATGAAGCGGCCGGCCTGGTGGGCGGCCTCGGCATGGCGCCCGGACTGTGCATCGGCGATGGCGACGTCTGCATGGCGCAGGCGACGCACGGCTCGGCGCCGGACATCGCCGGCCGCGGCATCGCCAATCCCTACGCGATGATCGAATCCACGCGGATGATGTTCGAGTGGCTGGGCCACAGCCGCGACAACCCGGGCGCAGTGCGCATGGCGCAGTCCATGTCGCGAGCGACGACAGCGGCCCTCGCCGACCCGCAAGCGCGCACCGGTGACATCCGCGGCAAGGGCAATACTGCCGCTTTCACCCAGTCGGTGTTGCGCAACCTGGGGTGATCGCCCCCTGCGGGGAGAGGGAGTTCAGGGGGCCAGCGCGGCCTTGACTGCGGCGCTGACCTGGCCCATGTCGGCCTTGCCGGCCAGGCGCTGCTTGACGGCGCCCATCACCTTGCCCATGTCGCCAGGGCCCTTGGCGCCCAGTTCGGCCACGATCGCCTTGACCTCGGCGCTGACTTCATCGGCGGACAGGCGCGCGGGCAGGTAGGCCTGCAGCACGGCTGCTTCGGCCTTTTCCTTGTCGGCCAGGTCCTGGCGGGCCGCCTTCTCGAACGCCTCGATGCTGTCCTTGCGCTGCTTGAGCAGCTTGTCGACGATGGCGACAACGGCCGCATCGTCCAGTTCCACCCGCTCGTCCACTTCCTTTTGCTTGATGGCGGCGGTCAGCATGCGGATCGCGCCCAGGCGCTCGGTGTCCTTGGCGCGCATGGCGGCCTTCATGTCTTCGGTGATGCGTTCCTTGAGCGTCATGCGGCTCTCCTGGCGAGTGGTCTGGCAATGAAAAAAGCCTGCACGGGCGTCCCCGGGCAGGCCTTGAGTCGGCGCGAGCCGGGTCTCAGTACAGCTTTTTCGGCAGCTGCATGCTGCGAACCCGCTTGAAGTGGCGCTTGACGGCGGCTGCCTTCTTGTGCTTGCGCTCCGCGGTGGGCTTTTCGTAGAACTCGCGGGCGCGCAGTTCGGTCAGCAGGCCCAGCTTTTCAATGGTGCGCTTGAAGCGGCGCAGGGCCACGTCGAACGGCTCGTTTTCCTTGACACGGATAGTCGTCATGCAATTTCAGGTTCTGTGCCAGGCGTAGATCGAGGACGCCGCGGCGGGGTGTCCCCACCTGAGGATGATCAGGCCGGTGGGGGTTGCCAGCAAAGCCAAGGATTATAGCGTTGTTCGGGCGCGCCGCAACTTGGGGTCATTCCGGAGCCGCATCGAGTGGGTTTTCGCGGCCGAAATTGCGCGGTTTTCCGGCGTCGGAATTCGGCTTCGCGGTCACTGCCGACCTGCGGGCGGGGCCGCCAGCGCCTGGGCGCAGGCGTAGCCGCTCGCCCAGGCCCACTGGAAGTTGTAGCCCCCCAGCCAGCCGGTGACGTCCGCCACTTCCCCGATGAAGTACAGGCCGGGCTGCCTCGACTCCATGGTCTGCGAAGACAGCTCCTTCGTGTCCACCCCGCCGGCCGTGACTTCGGCCTTGCGGTAGCCCTCGCTGCCGGTCGGCACCAGTTCCCAGCGGGACAGCCGCTGGGCCAGTTGCTGCAGCGCCTTGTCGCCGGCTTCGTTCGCGGGCCGCTGCCAGGCTGGATCCTGCTGCACCCAGGCGTCGGCCAGCCGCGCCGGCACCCATTGCACCAGCTCGTTGGCGATCAGCTTGCGCGAGCGGGTCTTGGCCTGTGTCAGCGCTTCGGCGAGGTCCTGGCCAGGCGCGAGGTCGACCCGGATCGCCTGGCCTTCGCGCCAATAGCTGGAGATCTGCAGCACGGCCGGGCCGCTCAAGCCGCGGTGGGTGAACAGCAGGTCTTCGTCGAAAGCCATGCGCTGCTTCTTCTCGCCGGTTTCGATGCGCACCGGCAGCGAGAGTCCCGCCAGCTGGGCGAACGGCGTCCAGGCTTCACCGTCGAAGGTGAGGGGGACCAGCGCCGGCCGCGGCGGCACCAGCTTGAGCCCGAACTGCTGGGCGATGCGGTAGCCGAAGTCGGTCGCGCCGATCTTCGGGATCGAAAGGCCGCCGGTGGCGATCACCACCGCCCGCGCGCGCACCGTGCCGCGGCTGGTTTGCAGCTCGTAGCCCTGCGCGTTGGTCCGGATCGACGCCACGCTGCACGGCTGCCAGTGCGTGACACCGCCGGCGCCGCACTCCGCCAGCAGCATCTGGATGAAGTCGTCGGCGGAGCGGTCGCCGAACAGCTGCCCCTTGTGCTTCTCGTGAAAGGGGATGCCGTACTTCTGCACCAGCGCCAGGAAGTCCCCCGGGGTGTAGCGCGCCAGGGCCGAGCGGCAGAAATTCGGGTTCTCGCCCAGGAAGTGCTTGTGCGGTGCGCGCGGATCGAGATCGCGATTGGTGAAGTTGCAGCGTCCGCCGCCGGAGATGCGGATCTTTTCGGCGACCTTTTCCGAATGATCCACCAGCAGGACCTTCACCCCGAGCTGCCCAGCCACACCCGCACAGAAGAGGCCGGCGGCGCCGGCGCCGATGACGACGGCGTCGAAGAAGTCAGGGGTGGGCGCGTCGGACATGGGGGCGGATTATCGGGTCGCTTCACGTCATTCCGGAGAGGTGGGGACAAGAGCTTCGGGGCTTGCCGCGCCGCGGCAAGTCTTCATTGCGGGAGCTCTGGGTTCCCGCCTTCGCGGGAACGACGGTGGCAATTCAGGCGGCGCGCACCTTGTCCGCGGCCTCGGCGGCCACGGCGACGCCGCGCACCACATCGCCCACGACGATCACCGACGGGCTGCCCAGCCCCTCGCGCTCTATGGTCGCCGCCAGCTCACCCAGCGTGGTCACCGCGTGGCGCTGGTCCGGCAGCGAAGCGCGCTGCACGATCGCCACCGGTGTTTGCGCGGGCAAACTGGTCAGCAGGTCGGCCTGGATGTGGGCAGCGCTGCTCACGCCCATGTAGATCACCAGCGTGAGGCGCGCATCGCGGGCGGTTGCGGCAAGAGACTGCCAGTCGGGGGCGCTGCCGCCCTTTTGCGCATGGCCGGTCAGGAAGATCACGCCTTGGGCGTGGTCGCGGTGCGTCAGCGGCACGCCCAGCGAGGTGGCCGCGGCCAGGCCGGAGGTGATGCCGTTGACGATCTCCACCCGGATGCCCGCAGCACGCAGGTGTTCGACTTCTTCGCCGCCGCGCCCGAAGATGAACGGGTCGCCGCCCTTGAGCCGAACGACGCTTTCGCCCTCGCTCGCCGCCATCAGCATCAGCTTTTCGATGAAGGCCTGCGGCGTGCTCTTGCAGCCGCCGCGCTTGCCGACGTAGACGATCCGCGCCGCCGGCGATGCATGCGCCACCACCTGCGGGCTCACCAGGTCGTCGACCAGCAGCACGGTGGCGGCCTGGATCGCCTTCAGCGCCTTGAGGGTCAGCAGTTCCGGGTCACCGGGACCGGCGCCGACGAGGGTGACTTTGCCTGTGTTCATCATGCGTGGGCCAGATGCAATATGTGTTCCACCTGCTGCGCGAGCGAGTCGGGGATTTGCTTGCGCTGCGCCAGCACATCGCGGATGTAGGCGGCGGTGGTTTCGGGATCGATCTCCTTCGGCAGGCCCGGCAGGTCGGTGATGGTGCCGCGCTTGCCCTCCTGCAGGAGGACGCGCTGGCCGCGCACGAAGCCGTCCATCTGCGGCAGCCGCCGCGCATCGGCGACCACTTCGCCCTCGGTGCCGCGAAGCAGCAGGGCGGTAGCGCCCAGCATCTCGAACACCGCGGCCATGGAAACCGCGTACTCGGGATGCGTGTAGCTGCTGACGATCACCGCCGGGCCGGCCACCGGGTTCATCAGCTTCACCACGCTGTGCGCGCTGTTGCGCAAGCCGATCACGCGGCGCGCGTCCAGCAGGCGCTTGAGGCCGGGGCAGAGCAGCTCGGTCGGCATGAAGACGACTTGTCCGTCCTGCACGACCGGCGCCGTCTCCGAGGGCTGCACGTCGATGGCGTGCAGCACGTCGCGCACGAAGATGCGGCTCGACTCCGTGGAGGTGCCGTGGATCACCACCGGCAGCCCGCGCCGCGCCAGCAGGCCGGCCAGCAAGGGCGTGAGCACCGGCAAGCGGCGCGCGCCGTTGTAGCTGGGGAGCACGACCACCGGCCGGCCGCTGGCGGCGCGTGCATGCTGCAGGCGCGCCTGCGTGGCGTCGATGAAGCCGCACATCTCTTCGGGTGTTTCGCCCTTGACCCGCATGGCGATGCAGAAGGCGCCGATCTCGAGGTCGCTCACCGCGCCGTCCAGGATCTGGCCGAACAGGTCTGCGGCCTGGGCACGGTCAAGCGGCCGCGCGCCTTGCTTGCCGCGGCCGATTTCCTTCAGGTACTGGCTGATCCCCACGGTGTGATTGTCCCAGACGCTGGATGACGTTCGGGCGAAGGGGGAAATGCGGGCGGTTCGGGAGCCGGGGCGGCGGCGGCAGGCCTGCATGCCGCAGGGCGGAGCGAGCACGCGGCCGAACTCCGCCGCACGCCTCCTTGCAGGGCACGTGCACTCGACCTGTGCACCGCCGTAGTGCGACCCGCTATGCCTTCGCGGCCGGCAGCACGTCCGCCAGCGACAGCACCGCCTGCGCCACCTCGATCAAGCGCCGGTTCTGGTTCATCGCCATCTGCCGCAGCGCCTTGTACGCCTCGTCCTCGCGCATGTCCCGGTGCGCCATCAGCAGGCCCTTGGCGCGCTCGACCACCTTGCGCTCGTCGAGCGTGGCGCGGACGGTGTCGAGCTCGTGGCCCATGGCCTGGAGCCGGCGCGATTGCTCCTGCAGCATCGCCAGCACCGATCGCTCCAGATGCGGGCCCAGCGAAGCCGGGGAGTCGGTGCCACTGTCACGCGCTTGCGCGGCCAGTGCTTCGAGCATCGCGCGCTGGTCCTGCAGTTCCGCCCGCGCCTGCGCGATGCGCCGCTCGCACAGTTGGCGCAGGTGCAGCGCCTGCATGTCTTCGACGATCCGCATGGTGTCGATGCGCCGCGTGCAGGCCGCGTACCAGGCCTGGCTCAGGTTGGTGTCCAGCGCCGGCGCGGCCAGGCCCATGCGGCGCAGGCGTTCCAGTTGCGCCATCAGTTCGCTGTCGGTGCCGCCCTGCTGCAGCCGCAGGATCTCCGGGTCGGCGAAGTCGTTGAACACCTGGAAACAGCCTTGCTGCGCCTCGACCAGGTGCCGCCACTGCTGCTGCGCGGCGGCGTCGCTGCTGCCCGAGGCGAACACGGCGGCGCCGAGGGCGCGCTCCTGGCCGGCGAATTCCTTGCCCTGCATGAAGTTGAACAGCGCCACCAGGGCGCGCGAGACTTCCGGGTCGGTGGCGCTATCCGCCGCCTCGAACACGACCGCGAGCAGCCCTGCGACCAGCTTGACGAAGGCGGCAGTGGACTCCCTGGATCCCACGGCCTGGCGCCCGATGCGCGTGCGCAGCCCGGGCAAGCCGTCCAGCCCGTGCAACAGCACGGCCACCCGGCGGAACAGGCGCGAGCCATTGCGCACCCGGTCCGGCGCGGTGTCGAGGCGGTCGAAATGCTCGCGCAGCTGCCGTTCCGCCTGCTCGCACTCCACCACCTGCTGCAGCCGCTGGTCGGCAAACCGGGCGCCCGAGGAGCTGAGATAGACGTTGCAGATGCCGCGTTCGCGCTGCAGCGCATGCACCAGCCGCGCTATCACCCCCACCAGTTCGGCCGTGTGCGCGAGCTGCTCGAGTTCGGCGATCTCGCACTGGCGGGCGGCGAGGAGGAAACTGGAACCCGACTTCATGACACCCGACCAGCAACAACCATGCCGGGGAGTGTCCCACCAGCGGCCGGGAAACTGCTCCGTCGCTACACTGAGGCCATGATTGTCCTGGGCATCGAATCCTCCTGCGACGAGACCGGGGTGGCGCTGGTCGAGAGCGGCGCCGCGCCGGTGCCCAGGTTGCTGGCCCACGCCCTGCACAGCCAGGTGGAGATGCACCAGGCGTACGGCGGCGTGGTGCCCGAGCTGGCCAGCCGCGACCACATCCGGCGCGTGCTCCCGCTCGCGCGGCAGGTGCTGGCCGAGGCGCAGCGTGGCCTGGGCGAGGTCGACGTGGTCGCCTACACCCGCGGCCCGGGGCTGGCCGGGGCGCTGCTGGTCGGCGCCGGGGTCGCCTGCGCGCTCGGCGCCGCGCTCGGCAAGCCGGTGCTGGGCGTGCACCACCTGGAGGGCCACCTGCTGTCGCCCTTCCTCAGCGCCGACCCGCCGCAATTCCCTTTCATCGCGCTGCTGGTGTCCGGCGGCCATACGCAGCTGATGCAGGTGGATGGCGTGGGCGACTACCGCATGCTGGGCGAGACCATCGACGACGCGGCGGGCGAGGCGTTCGACAAGTCGGCCAAGCTGCTGGGGCTCGGATATCCCGGCGGGCCCGCCCTCGCCAAGCTCGCCCTGCAAGGGGACCCGGCGGCGTTCAAGCTGCCGCGGCCCCTGCTGCACAGCGGCAACCTCGACTTTTCCTTCGCCGGCCTCAAGACCGCCGTGCTCACCCAAGTGAACAAGCTCGGTGGCGAGCTGGCAGCGCGCCGGGCCGATCTGGCCGCGTCCACGGAAGCGGCGATCGTCGACGTGCTGGTGAAGAAGTCCATGGCGGCGCTGGAGCGCGGCGGCGCCACGCGCATCGTGGTGGCCGGCGGTGTCGGCGCCAATCAGCGGCTGCGGGCGCAGCTGGATGCGGCTTGTGCCAAACGGGGCGTGCGCGTGCACTACCCGGAACTGGCGCTGTGCACGGACAACGGCGCGATGATCGCGCTGGCCGGCGCCATGCGCCTGCAAGCCGGGGTGCAGGCGGCGACCCGCAGCTATGCGTTCGACGTCAAGCCGCGGTGGCCGCTCGAGGAGATCACGGCGGCCGCCGAGGTGCTGTCCTGATGGCCGCTTTCACCGACGCCGCGGCGACCTGGGACAAGCGTTTCTCGCAAGAGGGTTTCGTCTTCGGGACCGAACCGAACGAGTGGCTGCGCGGGCACGCACAGGTCTGGAAGGCGGGCGCGCGCGTGCTGTGCGTGGCCGACGGCGAAGGGCGCAACAGTGTCTGGCTGGCGCAGCGAGGGCTGCACGTGGACGCCTTCGACATTTCGGAAGTGGGCGCGCGCAAGGCACGGGACTTCGCCGCGCGGCAAGGGGCGCACGTGAACTTCGCGGTGGCCGACATCGCGGAGCTCGACTGGCCTGAAGCGGTGTACGACGGAGTCGCCGCCATCTTCTTCCAGTTCGCGGATCCCGACCTCCGCGCTGCGATCTTCTCTGGCCTGGCGCGGTGCCTGAAGCCGGGCGGCACGCTGGTGCTGCAAGGCTACGGTCTGCGCCAGCTCGAATTGCGCACCGGCGGCCCCGGCATGGCGTCGCACCTGTACACGGCGCAGCTGTTGCGCGATGCGTTCGCACAGCTGGAGATCGTGGAGCTGCGGGAATACGAAGCGGAACTGGCCGAAGGCAGCGGCCATTGTGGCCAGTCCGCCCTCATCGGGCTCGTCGCGCGGAAGCCGGCGTGACCGCGCCGGCGTCGAACCATTCGGCCCAGTAGTCCAGGCAAGCCATGATCTTGGGCAGCCGGTGCCGCGCGCTGGCCGTCAGCGCATGCACCGGCACCAGTTGCAGGTCGATCAGGCCCGGCAGCACCGGCAGCAGCAGCTTCTGGCGCACCAGCGGCTCGCCGACCAGCGTGGTGAGCCGGCCGATGCCGAGTCCCTGCACGATCATCGTCGCGGTCATCCCGGTGTCGTTCGCCGACCAGCGCCCGCGCGCTGAGAAGCTGGTCCGCTCACCGTTGACCAGGAAGGGCCACTCGTTGAGCAAGGGCACGCCGCTGTTGGTGATGAGGGTGTGGCCGGCCAGGTCTTGCGGGCGCGAAGGCAGGCCGTTCGCCTGCGCATAGGCAGGGGCGGCATAGAGCGCGCGGCCCAGCGTGCCGATCTTGCGGGCCACCACGGTCTCGGGCAGGCTGGCGGCGGCGCGGATCGCGATGTCGATGCCGTCGCGCGCCATGTCCGACAGGCGATCGGAAACCTCGAGTTCCACCTGCAGCTGCGGATGCCTGGCGGCGAGCCCGACCAGGCTGGGGATCAACTGGTATTGCGCGATCACGGTGCTGGAGGCCACGCGCACCTTGCCGCTCGGCACGCCCGAGCGGGCCGCGAACTCGCCTTCGAGTTCTTCCAGCGTCTGCACCGTCCGGCGGCTGTATTCGAGGAAGGTGCGGCCTTCCTCGGTGAGCGACAGGCCGTGCGTCGAGCGCTGCATCAGCCGGACGCCGAAGGCCTTTTCCAGCCGCACCAGCGTGCGTGACACCTGGCTGACCGGAACGTCGCGCTGGCGGGCCACCGCCGACAGCGAGCCGAGCTCCGCCACCCGCACGAAGAGCGTCAATTCGTCGAGTTGCAGGTTGCGCATGGCGGCATCGTAGCCGCGGGGGCCTTGCGGCGCGTGCAAAGGCGATTTGCGGTCGGCGGCGTTTCGCGAAGCGCCTGCGCTTCCTAAAGTCGCTCCACCCCGGCAAAGGAGTGTCTCCATGGACTATCGCAACACAGAGGATTTCGCCCGCAGGGCCGAAGCGGCCAGCTTGCGTGCACCGCACCTGCGCGGGGAAGCCGTCGTCGATTTCTGGCAGTGGGTGGCGCGCGGCTGGCGGGCCATCCTGCATCCGGCGCGGCGCCCGCTCGCGACCCGCAACATCAACGAAGCCTGAACCATGCCCACCTTGCAACTGAAGCTCACCCCGCCGCAGCCGGCCGATCGGCTGGCCGCCCTGGCCAAGCGCCTTTCGGGCTATGGCGGCCGCACGCAGGCGGCCCGCAAAGGCAAAACGCCCGCGCTTTGAAGGCGCGGGCGTTCAGGGACCTCGTCGTGCTCGCGGAATGGAAGTCCGTCATTCCCGCCTGCGCGGGAATGACGATGCTTCCACCCCGCCCGCGCGGGGATGGCGATGCTCCATCCTGCTGCGCAGGGACGACGATTACTTCACTTCGATCTGGCGAGCCGTCACGACCGGCTTCTTCTTGCCCAGGGTGAGGGTCAGCACGCCGTTTTCGAGCTTGGCGGAGGTCGCCTCGGCGTCGATTTCGGCCGGCAGCTCGTAGGCGGCCTTGACCTGGCGGGGCGCGTCGGCCACGGTCTGCACGCGGACCACGGCGCCGTCGACGTCGATGGCCAGCTGCTCACGGGCGACGCCGGGCACGTCGAGGGTGACGGTCCATGCTTCGTCGGTCTGTTCCACCTTCACGCCGGTGTACGCCGGGCTGAGGAAGGACTCGTTGAGGAAGCGCTCGAAGCTGCGGTCACGGGCCACGGGGGCATAGCTGCGGGTGCGAAGGGTGGGGGCGTAGAACATGGTCGAACTCCTTGGGATAATCTGCGCGGCTTTCGTTCCGATCGCCGCCTGATCCTCATCTGCGCGCTACCGCGCGCTTTTCAAGACAAATCTCCCCATGAAAAATCTGCGCCGTGCGCTCTTGAATTCGCTCGCCGCGACGGCACTTCTTCCTGCCTTCGCCTATTCGCAACCCGCTGGAGCGACGATCAAGCTGGCGCTGATCGAGAGCTTGTCGGGTGCTTTCGCCAATACCGGCGAAGCGGTGTTCCGCAACCTGCTGTGGGCGGTCGAGCGCGTGAACCAGCGCGGCGGCGTCAAGACCGCGCAGGGCCGCCGCCTGCTGGAGCTCGATCGCTACGACAGCAAGGGCCAGAACGAGGAAGCGCTCTCCGCACTGCGCGCCGCCATCGACGGCGGCGCCCGCGTGATCCTGCAGGGCAACTCCTCGGCCACCGCGGCTGCGCTGGTCGATGCCGTCGGCAAGCACAACGAGCGCGATCCGGCCAACCGCATCGTCTTCCTGAACTACTCCGCCGTCGATCCCGTGCTCACCAACGAGAAGTGCAGCTTCTGGCATTTCCGCTTCGATGCGCACGCCGACATGCGGGTGGCGGCGCTGATGGCCGTGCTCAAGGAAGACAGGGCGCTGAAGTCCGTCTACCTCATTGGACAGGACTACTCGTTCGGCCAGGCGGTGCTGCGCGAATCGAAACGGCAGCTGGCGTCATTGCGCCCCGACGTTCGTGTCGTCGGCGACGAACTGCATCCGCTGGGCCGGGTCAAGGACTTCGCTCCCTATGCGGTGAAGATCCAGCAAAGCGGCGCCCAGGCGGTGGTCACAGGCAACTGGGGCAACGACCTGACGCTGCTGGTGAAGGCGGCCAGGGAGATCGGCTTCGAGGGCAAGTTCTACACCTTCTACGGCAATGCGCTGGGCGCGCCGGCCGCGATCGGCGACGCCGGCATCGGCAAGGTGGTGGCGGTGGCCGACTGGCTGCCCAACGTGCCGACGCGCGAGAGCGAGGCTTTCTATCGCGCATTCCGTACCCGCTTTCCCCGGTCCGAGGACGACTACGTGCACATGCGCATGCAGCTGATGATCGAGGCGCTGGCGCAGGCGATCGAAAGGGCGGGCACCGCCGACGCGCTGCCGCTGGCGGTGGCGCTGGAGCAGGCCAATGTGACGCTGGCGGGGCAGGGCGGCCGGATGCGCGCGGCGGACCACCAGTTCCAGCAGTCGCTGGTGGTCGGCATGATGGACAAGCAAGGCGCACCCGGCGTCAAGTTCGACGTCGAAGGCTCCGGCTACGGCTTTCGCGTGATTCGCACGATCGCGCCGGCCCAGGCCGAAATGCCCCATGCCTGCAAGATGCCGCGACCCGGCTGATACTCGCACCATGCGACAGACCGTCCTCGACCTCGAAGAATCCAAGATCCGTGAAGTGGCCAACGCCGGCATGGGGCACGCCGACGTGCTCGCGTTCTGGTTCGGCGAAAGCGACGAAGTCACGCCGGAGTTCATCCGGCGGGCGGCGATCGCCTCGCTGGAGAAGGGCGAGACCTTCTACGCGCACAACCTGGGCCTGCCGGAGCTGCGCGCCGCCATTGCGGCCTATGCGTCCAGGCTGCACGGCGAAGTGGCGCCGGACCGGATCGCCGTCACCTCCGGCGGCGTCAACGCCCTGATGCTGGCCTGCCAGGCGTTGATCGATGCCGGCGATGAGGTGGTGGCGGTCACGCCGGTCTGGCCCAACCTGACAGCGCAGGCGCAGATCATGGGCGCCGACCTCAAGCGCGTGTCGCTCAAGCCCGAAGGTGGCGCCTGGAAGCTGGACCTGCCGGCGCTGCTGGCGGCGATCACGCCTTCGACCAAGCTGTTGATCGTCAACGCGCCGAACAACCCGACCGGCTGGACCATGAGCCGGCCGGAGCAGCAGTCCCTGCTGGAACACTGCCGCGTCACCGGCACCTGGATCCTCGCCGACGAGGTGTACGAGCGGCTTTATTACGAGCCCAGCGACAACGGCTGCGCGCCCAGCTTCCTGGACATCGCCAGGCCCGACGACCGCCTCGTGGTCGCCCACAGCTTCTCCAAGAGCTTCCTCATGACCGGCTGGCGCCTGGGCTGGCTGGTGATGCCGCCGGCCATGACCCACCACATGGGCAAGCTGATCGAGTTCAACACCTCCTGCGCCAGTGTCTTCACGCAGCGGGCCGCGATCGAGGCCATCCAGCGCACCGACGAGGTCACGCCGCGCGTGGTGGCGCACCTGAAGCAGTGCCGTGACACCCTGGTGCCGCTGCTGCAGGCCCTGCCGGGCGTGGAACTGACGGCGGCCAAGGGCGGGATGTACGCGTTCTTCAAGCTGGACGGCTACGACGATTCGCTGGCGCTGGCGAAGCGGCTGGTCGCCGAGGCGGGGATCGGCCTGGCACCCGGGAACGCGTTCGCGCCGGAGGCACAGGGCTGGTTGCGCTGGTGTTTTGCGAGCAAGGACCCCCAGCGGCTCAGGCAGGGTGTGGACAGGCTGGCGAGCTGGCTGGAGCGGCGGCAGGAGCGCTGAGCGGTGGAGTTCGCCTTCGGGCGGCCGCAAAGCCCCTGAACCGACTGTCGGCTATAATCCAAAGGCTTTGCTCCCCGCAGAGCGCACGTAGGGCCGCAGTTCCAGCAGCCCTTCGCAAGTCAACACTTTCAAGGACACCCCCATGATCGCCAGTACCAAGGCAGAGATCGTTGCCGCCAACGCGCGCGGCACCGGAGACACCGGCAGCCCCGAAGTGCAAGTCGCACTGCTGACCGCCCGCATCAACGAACTCACCCCGCACTTCAAGACGCACGCGAAGGACCACCATGGTCGTCGCGGCCTGCTGCGCATGGTGAACCGCCGCAAGAGCCTGCTTTCGTACCTGAAGGACAAGGACGCCGAGCGTTACACCACGCTGATCGGCAAGCTGGGCCTGCGCAAGTAAGCACCGGCCGCCACACGAACGCCTGAGACGGTTCACGGAACTGCCTCAGGCGTTTTTTACTTCGGAGCAAAAGGACCGTCCAGAAGCTGTGTCATTCCTTAGGGCTTAGGCGCTAGCCCCTACGGAATGGCATCGTGTTCGGCCTCGTCGCTCCGCACAATTGAAAAAAGAGGACACGAACATGAGCATCTTCAACAAGGTCACCAAGACGTTCCAGTGGGGCGGCAAGACCGTCACCCTTGAAACCGGCGAAATCGCCCGCCAGGCAGGCGGCGCCGTGGTTGTCGACATCGAAGGCACCGTGGTGCTTTGCACCGTGGTCGCATCGAAGTCGGCCAAGCCCGGCCAGGACTTCTTCCCGCTGACGGTCGACTACATCGAGAAGACCTACGCCGCCGGCAAGATCCCCGGCAGCTTCTTCAAGCGCGAAGCCAAGCCCAGCGAACTGGAAACCCTGACCAGCCGCCTGATCGACCGCCCGATCCGCCCGCTGTTCCCGGAAGGCTTCCTGAATGAAGTGCACGTGGTCGTGCACACCGTGTCGCTCAATCCCGAGGTCGATCCCGACATCGCCGCCATGATCGGCTGCAGCGCCGCCCTGGCGATTTCCGGCATCCCGTTCGCCGGCCCCATCGGCGCCGCGCGCGTGGGCTACATCAACGGCGAATACGTGCTGAACCCGGGCCAGACCGAGCGCAAGGACTCCCAGCTCGACCTGATCGTCGCTGGCACCGAAGCCGCCGTGCTGATGGTCGAATCCGTAGCCAAGCAGCTGTCCGAAGAGATCATGCTGGGCGCTTTGGTGTTCGGCCACGAGCAGGGCAACATCGCGATCAACGCGATCCATGAGCTCGTGCGCGAAGCCGGCAAGCCGGTCTGGGACTGGCGTGCTCCCCCGAAGGACGATGTCCTCATCGCCAAGGTCACCGCGCTGGCCGAAGACAAGCTGCGCGCCGCCTACCAGGTGCGCAACAAGCAGGCCCGCACCCA
>JAQGMY010000064.1 GCA_028292105.1 Ramlibacter sp. | reverse complement strand
GTCCTCATGTTCCGCCCCGCCGGCCTGTTCGGCAGCGGGCTGCATGGCCGGGAGCAGCGCGCATGATCAGCGACTACCTGTTCTTCACCGGCATCAACATCCTGCTGGCGTGGAGCGTCTACGCGGTGCTGCTCACGGGCAGCCTCTCGTTTGCCCAGGGTGCCTTCATGGCGCTCGGCTGCTACGCTTCCGGCGTGCTGACCGTCAAGTTCGGCTTCCACCTGGTGCCGGCCTGCCTGCTTGCCGCCGCCGGCGTCGCGCTGGTGGCGGCCGTGGTCGGCTACCCGGCATTGCGCTTGCGCGGCATCTACCTGATCCTGGTCACCATCGGCATCACCTTCTGCGTGCGCGTGCTGATCGAGAACTTCAAGTACGTGGGCGGCGTGGCGGGCTTCGGCGGCATGACCGGGTCCAGCCTCTGGTACGTGGGGGCCGCGGTGGCGATCGTCGGCGCCTTGCTGCTGTGGCTGTCGCGCAGTCCGCTGCAACGCATGTGCGATGCCGTACGCGAGGACGACCGGGTCGCCGCGTCGCTGGGCATTCCGGTGACCATGGTCCGCGTGATCGGCTTCGCCGCCGGTGCCGCCATCGCCGCGGTGGCCGGCGCGCTGTATGGCCACTACATGAACTTCGTGCGACCGGAGAACTTCGACGTGCTGCTGTCCATCTATGTCGTGCTGTACGTGGTGCTGGGCGGCGTGAACAACCTGTGGGGCCCGATGCTGGGCGCCGCGGTGATGACGCTGCTGCCCGAGTACTTCCGCGTGCTGGCCGACTGGCGGCCCAGCGTGTTCGGCGCGGCCATCCTGGTGATGCTGCTGTTCCGGCCACAGGGGCTGCTGGCATTTCGCACCATCACCGCGCGGGCCGGCGCCCGGGTCGGAGGCTGAGATCGCCATGCTGATGCGAGCCGCCCCCTCCGGGCCCGTGCTGAGCGTGCGCGGGTTGAAAAAGCACTTCGGCGGTGTCCGCGCGCTGGACGGCATCGACCTGGAAGTGCGCGCCGGCGAGATCCTCGGCGTGATCGGCCCCAACGGCGCCGGCAAGACGGCGCTGATCAACACCATCACCGGTTTCTACCGCGCCGGCGAAGGCCGCATCCTGCTGGGTGACACCGACATCACCGCGCTGTCGATGAACCGCATCGGCCACCTCGGCGTCGGCCGCACGTTCCAGAACATCCGCCTGTTCCGGCGCATGACCGTGCTGGAAAACGTGCTGGTCGCCATCAAGGCTTTTGCCGAGCGGCCGCTGCACGCGCTGTTCGGCATGGCCGACCGCAAGCAGGCGAAGGAGCGCGCCATGCACTGGCTGCGGCTGCTGCAGCTCGATGGCAAGGCCGACCAGCTGGCATCGTCGCTGTCTTATGGCGATGCCCGGCGGCTGGAGATTGCGCGTGCGCTGGCGGGCGCGCCCAGCGTGCTGCTGCTCGACGAGCCGGCCGCCGGCATGAACGACGCCGAGACCGAGCAGCTCACGCGCGACATCCGCACCATCCGCGAAAGCGTGCAGGCCATCGTGCTGATCGAGCACGACATGGGCCTGATCCGCGCGCTGTCCGACCGCATCGTGGCGATGGACTATGGCCGCAAGATCGCCGAAGGCAGCGCCGACGAAGTGCTCAAGCACCCGGAGGTGCTGCGCGCCTACCTGGGCGACGACGAAGAGACACCGGAGGCGTCGGCATGAGCGAAGGGATCCTGCAGGTCGAGGGGCTGTGCGCGAACTACGGGCCGATCCGCGCGCTGCGCGGCGTGAGCTTCTCGGTCGGTGCCGGCGAGACGGTGGCGGTGATCGGCGCCAATGGCGCGGGCAAGACCAGCCTGATGCGGGCGCTGTCCGGCATGCTGCCGATTTCCGCCGGCCGCGCGACTTTTCTCGGGCGCGATATCGCCAGGACCAGGACGCATGCCATGGCGCGCGCCGGCCTGCTGCATGTGCCGGAAGGGCGCGGCACGCTGCAGGGCATGCGCGTGCTGGAGAACCTGCGCCTGGCCTGGGAGATCCGGCCGGCGAAGGAATCTTTCGAAGACGCACTGGCCAAGGCCTACCAGCGTTTCCCGCGGCTGCAGGAACGCAGCGAGCAGCCGGCCGGCAACCTGTCGGGTGGCGAGCAGCAGATGCTGGCGGTGGCCCGGGCCATCATGAACCGGCCACAGTTGCTGCTGCTGGACGAGCCGTCGATGGGTCTGTCGCCGCGCTTCACCGGCGAGGTGTTCAAGGCGCTGGCGGAATTGCGCGACGCCGGCGTGTCCATCCTGATCGTGGAGCAGAACGTCAGCCGCGCCCTGCAGCTGGCGCATCGGGCGCTGGTGCTCACGCATGGCGAGTTCACGCTGCAAGGCGACGCGAAGGCGCTGGCCAAGGATCCGCGCGTGATGGCGAGTTATCTCGGGCAGGCGCCGGAGGCGATGGCATGACGCCGTTCCGGGACCGCATGGTGCGCGGCCGAGCCGCACACCCTACGCGGTGGCACGGCGTGTCCCCCGACCGCATGGTGCGCGGCCGAGCCGCACACCCTACCTGGTCCACCCCGTAGGGTGTGCAGCTTGCTGCGCACCATCCCCCGGAAGTCCTTGTTCCCAACATCAATGACAGGAGACGGCGAATGAACCCATCCAAACGCAAGTTGCTGGCGATCGGCGCCGTCGTGGCGGCCGGCCTGCTGGCGGGCGGCGCCGCCGTGGCGCAGGCCAAGCCCCCGGTGAAGCTGGGCCTGATCACGCCGATGACAGGCCCGCTGGGCGCCTCCGGCAAGATCCAGGAGATCGTGGTGAAGCTCGCCGTGGAGGACATCAACGCCAAGGGCGGCATCAACGGCAGCCTGCTGCAGGTGGACGTCAGCGACGCGAGCACCGATCCGGGCCAGGCCGTGCTGATGTTTCGCAAGTACGCCGGCGAAGGCCACTTCGGCGTGATCGGCCCGATGACCGGCACGCAGTGGGAGACCGTGAGCCCGCTGGCCAACCAGATCAACATGCCGGCCATCAGCGTCAATGCCAGCAAGCCCGGCATCACCGTGCGGCCATGGACCATCCGCCTGGAGCCGCCCGACGACACGCTGATCCCCGAGGGCCTGCGCGACTTCCTCAAGGCCTACCCCAAGACCAAGCGGGTGGTGATCGTCGCCGACGTGCGCGAAGCCTCCAGCAAGGCTGCCGCCGATGCGTATGCGGACCTGGCCAGGAAGTCCGGCCTGGAGGTGGTCGAGACGGTGGAGTTCTCCTCGCGCGCGACCGACCTGTCGGCCGCCGCGATCCAGATCAAGAGCCACAATCCGGACGCCATCCTGGCGGCGGCCTTCCCGGCGCAGGCCATGTTGCTGGCCAAGGACCTCACCGCGCAAGGCCTGAAGGCGCCCATCCTCAACATCAGCGTGCTGTGGGCGGGCCCGTTCATCAACATGGTGGGCGACCTGGGCCGCAACTGGCACGTGATCGGCTGGTCGACCAACGAGTCCGGCCAGGCCGGCACCGACAACGCGCTGTACGCGAGCATCGTCAAGCGGGTGCTGCCCAAGGGCGACGCGCAGATCGGCAACCCGCCCAACCTGGCCAACTGGTCGCTGGGCTACGACGCGGTGCTGCTGTACGCGGACATCATGCGGCGCAACGGCATCGACGGCAACACCGACCCGAAGACGGCGCGCGAGCTGATCAAGAACGAGTTCGTGAAACTCAAGACCTTCGCCGGCGCCTACAAGTACACGATGCTCGACACCGGCGATGCCCACATCCCGGCGACGGTGCTGATAGCGGACGTGGAAAAGAAGCAGTGGAAGTTCCTGCTGCCCCAGGCGCGGTGAACGCCTCGCTCGCTGCTGCGTCGCTGTTCGACGTGCGCGAGCGCGTCTATGCGGTCACGGGCGCGGCCAGCGGACTGGGACGGGCCATGGCCTCCGTGCTGGCCGCCAACGGAGCGAGGCTGGTGCGGCTCGACGTCGACGGCGAAGGGCTGCAAACGCTGGCCCTCGCGCT
>JAQGMY010000060.1 GCA_028292105.1 Ramlibacter sp. | reverse complement strand
GGATCGCGTACTTGCGGTTGCTGAGGATGATGGTGGTCACCGGCAGCTGCTCGCGCGCCTGCGTCCACAGCGCCTGCAGCGAGTACATCGCCGAGCCGTCGGCCTGCAGGCTGATCACGCGGCGCTTGCCGCCGGCGCCGATCGCCGCGCCGGTCGCCACCGGCATGCCGTCACCGATCGCGCCGCCGCCCAGGTGCAGCCAGTCGTGCGCCGGGGCCACGTGCGTGTGACCATAGAAGCCGCGGCCGAAGGACACGCTCTCGTCCGAGACGATGGCGTCGTCGGGCATCAATGCCGCCACCGTTTGCGCCAGGCCTTCGGGCGTGGGCTTGCCGCTCGCGGCCTGCGGCCGCGGGCCGGGGGCGGGCAACGTGGCCTCGGGCGCCCCGAGCGCGTCCACCAGTGCGCGCAAGGCGGCGATCGGATCCTGCTCGGGGCGGGTCAGCACGTGCAACTGCGTGTCGCTGCGGTACTGGATCGAAGGCTTGCCGGGATAGCCGAAGAAGCCGACCGGCGCTTTCGCGTTGACGAGCACGATGTGGTCGAAGCGGCGCAGCGCCTGCATCGCCTGGTCCGTGTTGTAGGGAACCCGCTCCAGCTGCATGCGGCCTCGCCCGCGCGCCACGTGGCCGTTGACGTAGTCGGCCATCACGTGCGCGCCGGTGGCTTGCGCCACGCGCCAGGCGAGCGCCTGGCCTTGCGCCAGCACGGCGCGGCCCGCCATCAGCAGCAGCACGTTCTTGCGTTCGCGCAGCAGGCGCGCAATGGTCTCGACCACGCCCGCATCCACCGGCGGCGGGGCGATGGACTCCAGCGGCTCGGCGACCTCGCCGCCTTCGTCCCACGAGGCGTCGGACGGCAACACCAGCGTGGCGATCTGGCCGGGGAAGCTGCGTGCGGCCTGCACCGCTGCCGCGGCGTCACGGCCCACTTCGCCGGCGCGGGTGGTCGTCCGCACCCAGGCGGAAACGGTGCGCGCCAGTCCCTCGGTGTCGGCCGTCAGCGGCGGGTCGAACGGGCGGTGCCAGGTGGCCTGGTCGCCGACGATGTTGACGATGCCGCTGCGCGCGCGCCGGGCGTTGTGCAGGTTGGCCAGGCCGTTGGCCAGGCCGGGGCCGCAGTGGAGCAATGTGCAGGCCGGCTTGCCGGACAGCCGCCAGTAGCCATCGGCCATGCCGGTGACCACGTTCTCCTGCAGGCCGAGCACGCAATGCATGCCGGGCACCTGGTCCAGCGCCGCCACGAAGTGCATCTCGCTGGTGCCTGGGTTGGCGAAACAGGTGTCCACGCCGCTGCGCAGCAACGTTTCCACCAGGCTTCGGGCGCCGTTCATGAGGTCTCCTTGTTGATGCGGCAGATGTTAAGGGGTGGGCTGCATCCCCGTCTTCGCGGGCGCGACCCGCAATCCATGCGGTCCGCGCACCCGAGCGTTACCACGACCCGGGGGACACGCGATCAGCGCGGTGAATATTCCGGCACGCGCGCCTTCAGCCAGGCGCGCAGCGCCGCTTCGCCCGGCTCCGCACCGGCCTCGTCGATCCAGCGCACTACCTCCGCGATGTCCGGCAGGGGCCCGTGCGTCTTGGCGATGCGCAGCTTGGCGTGCGGCGTCGGCTCGGTGGTCTCGTCGTCGGCCAGCAGCTCTTCGTAGAGCTTCTCGCCGGGACGCAGGCCGGTGTACGAGATCGGAACCTCCTGCTCGGTCTTGCCGGACAACCGGATCAGCATCCGCGCCAGCTCGACGATCTTCACCGGCTCGCCCATGTCCAGCACGAAGATCTGCCCCGACCGCCCCATCAGCCCAGCCTGCAGCACCAGCTGCGCGGCCTCCGGGATGGTCATGAAGTAGCGGACGATGTCCGGGTGGGTCACCGTCACCGGCCCGCCCCGGCGGATCTGCTCGGTGAACAAGGGCACCACCGATCCGCTGGAACCCAGCACGTTGCCGAAGCGCACCGACACGAATTCGGTGCGCGACTCCTGCCGGGCGACTGCCTGCACCAGCAGTTCCGCCAGCCGCTTGCTCGCGCCCATCACGTTGGTCGGATTCACCGCCTTGTCGGTGGAGATCATGACGAAGCGGCGGGCGCCACACAGCGCCGCCGCCCGCGCCGCGTGCAAGGTGCCCAGCACATTGGTGCGCAGGGCTTCGATCTCGTTGTGCTGCTCCATCAGGGGCACGTGCTTGTAGGCCGCGGCGTGCAGCACCACGGCCGGCCGGTGCCGCTCGAAGATGGCCTGCAGCCGCGCCGGCTCCCGCACGTTGGCGGTGTAGTACAAGCCCTGCATTTGCGGATGCGCGAGCCGCAGCTCCTGCTCGAGCTGGTAGATGTTGTACTCGGACACGTCCACGCACACCAGCCGGCCCACGCCGAAGCGCGCCACCTGCCGGCACAGCTCGGAGCCGATGGAACCGCCGGCGCCGGTGACCAGCACCACCTGGCCCGAGAACAGTTCCGCCAGCCCGGCCACGTCCAGCGCCACCGGCGCGCGCCCCAGCAAGTCTTCCAGTTCGATCTTGCGCGGCCCGGTGCTTTCCGCCTGCAGCCACTCGTTGGGGCGCGGCAGCGTCAGCAGCGTGATGTGCGCTTCGGCGGCGAGCAGCAGCGCCTGCCGGCGTTCGTCGGAGCCCGGAGGGCTGGCGACCAGCGCCGCTTTGGCATCGGTCGCAGCGCAGATCGCCGGCAGGTCATCGACCGTGCCGAGCACGCGCACACCGGACAGGGAGCGACCCCGCTCGGACACCACCGGCGACAGGATCGCCACGGCGCGCCATCGCTGCGCTCCCTTCAGGGCGCGCAGCGCACCCGCCGCGTCGTCGAGCGATCCGACCACCACCAGCGGTGCGCCGCCCTCCTCGTGGTGACGATGTTCCACCAGCGTGCGCCACGCCGCGCGTGCCGCCCCCATCAGCAGGAAGGCGAGGATCGGATAGAGCAGCAGCACCGAACGGGGAAAGTCCGGCAGCCGCAGCATCAGCACGGTGACCGCGGTGAAGACCGCGCCGAGCGTGACGCCTTCGGCAAGCTGCCGCAGTTCGGGCAGCGCGGTGTAGGTCCAGACTTGGCGATCGACACGGCGAACGAACAGCCCGATCGCGAGACCGAGCGCGCACCAGCCGCTCGATGCCCGCGCGAGCTGGGCGAACTCCGGCGGCACGTCGAGATTGAAGCGCAGCCAGAAAGCCAGCCACCAGGCCAGCAGCCCGAGGGCGAGGTCCAGGGCCAGCAGCGAAAGCGCGCGCCTAGACAGCAGCCGCTGCACCGAGCGCCTCCGCGCGCACCAGGGCGCGCCGCAGGTGGTCGATCACGCGGGCGAGTTGCTCGTCGGGCATGTTGGAACCGGAAGGCAGGCAGATGCCGGCTTCGAACAGCCGCGCGGCCACGTCTTCACCGTCGGCGTGCGTGAAGTAGGGAGCGTCGCGGTACAGGGGCTGCAGGTGCATGGGCTTCCACACAGGGCGCGCTTCGATCGAGTGGCGCTCCAGGCTGCGCAGCACGTGGTCGCGCCGCGCCGAAGCGCCCTCGCCGCGCAGCTGCAGGCAGGTCAGCCAGCGCGTCGACCGCAGGCCGGCAGGCTCCGGCATCCATTGCACTTGCGGCACGCCCGCCAGTGCCTGCTGGTAGGTTTCGAAGACTTCACGCCGGCGCGCTACCCGCTGGTCCAGCACCTTCAACTGGCCGCGCCCGATGCCGGCGAGCACGTTGCTCATGCGGTAGTTGAAGCCGATCTCCGCATGCTCGTAATGCGGCGCCGGTTCGCGCGCCTGGGTCGAGAGCTTGCGCGCGCGCACCACCAGGTCCGCATCGTCGGACACCAGCATGCCGCCGCCGGAGGTGGTGATGATCTTGTTGCCGTTGAACGAGAACACACCGACACGGCCGAAGCTGCCGCTCGGGCGCCCCTTGTATGTTGCGCCCAGCGATTCGGCGGCGTCCTCCAGCACCGGAACGCCATACCGCTCGCAGATCGGCAGCAGGGCGTCCATGTCGGCGCTCTGGCCGTACAGGTTCACCAGGATCACGCAGCGCGGCAAGCGGTTTTCCCGCCGGGCCCAGGCAAAAGCGCGCTCCAGCGCCTGCGGCGACATGTTCCAGGAGCCCGGATCCGAATCGATGAAGACCGGCCGCGCATTGCAATAGAGGATCGGGTTGCAGCTGCCGACGAAGGTCAGCGAAGAACAGAACACGGTGTCGCCCGCCCGCACACCGAGCAGCAGCAAGCCCAGGTGGATGGCCGCCGTGCCGGAGCTCAGCGCCGCGGCGTGGCCGACGCCCGCGTAAGCGGCGATCTCGCGCTCGAAGCCATCGACGTGCGGCCCGAGCGGCGCGATCCAGTTGGTCCGGAAGGCGTCCTCGACGAAGGCGGTTTCCTCGTCACCGAGGTGCGGCGACGACAGCCAGACCCGCTGCGACAGCTCACGCCGCAAGACCAGGTCGACCGGCTTGCCTTGCGCATCCACCACCGGCACCTGGTCGACCTGGTGCTGGTCCATCAGCGCCAGCGCCCGCGCCATGGTTTCGTGCTCGCCGATGGTGATCGGCGCCTGTCCCGGCAGCGTGGCGATGGCAGCCGTGTCCGGCAGCCGCGCGAGCGCGGCGCGGCGCAGGTCGCCGTCGGTGAGCGTGCGCACCAGGCAGCCGTCGGCAGCGACCACCAGCAGGATGCCCTTGGCGGTGCGGTCCAGGCCATCGAGCGCCTCACGGATGCTGGTGCCTGCGGGCACGCACAGCGCGCGGAACTCCTGCTCGTTCACCGCACCCTCCGCGCCGGGACGCCGGCGTAGACACCGGGCGTGTCGATGTCCGCCACGACGGCGGCACCGGCGCCGATCACCACGTCGTCGCAGACGCGCACGCCGGGCAGCACCTGGGCACCCGCCCCCACCAGCACGCGCCGGCCCACGCGAGCGTTGCCGCCCACCGCGGCCAGGGGCGCGACGTGCGTGAAGTCGCCGACCTGCACATCGTGATCCACCACCGCGCCGTGGTTCACGATCACGCCGATGCCGACGCGCGCGCCCGGTGCGACCACGGCACCGGCGGCGACGAAGCAGCCCGGCCGGATCTCGGCGTAGCGGGAGATGCTGGCGCGCGGATGCAGCACGGTGGCAAACGGCAGCGACAGGCCGCGCGCCTGTTTCTCACGCGCCGCCGCGGAGCCGATGGCAATGTGCACCGCGCCGGCGTCACGCAGCGCGTGCTGCAGCGGCTCGATGTCGAGTCCCGCCATCAGCACGCTCCCGTACTTGGCCGCGTCGTTGTCGGTCACCCGCACCTGCTGCCAGGTGCCCTGCGCCAGCGCCGCATCGGCGACCACGCGGCCGTGGCCGCCGGCGCCCAGGATCAACAAGGTGGTGGAAGGCTGGACGGACATCAGTAGCTGTTGGTCTTTTCCAGGACGGCGCCGTCCAGGGGCAGGCGCATGAGCAGCTGCGCGATGCGCTCTCCAGCGTGTCCGTCGCCCCAGGGATTGTCACACGGCCACCGGCCATGCGACAGCTGCTGGTAGAGGGCGCGGGCTATCGAATCCGTGTCGCCGCCGACGTCCAGCACGTTGGGGCCGTGCTCGCGCAGGTGCTGGCGGGTGCCGACGTTCACCACCGGCGTGCCGAAGCTGGCCGCCTCGATGATTCCCGAGGAGGAATTGCCGACCATCACCGAGCAGTGCCGCATGGCGGCGCAGAAACGCTCGCGCGGCAGGTGGCGCAGGCGCCTGGAGCCGATCGGCAACTTGTCCTGCGC
>JAQGMY010000019.1 GCA_028292105.1 Ramlibacter sp. | reverse complement strand
GCGCCCAGCATCACGCACATCAGCGCGTCTTCGTCGCCGATGTTGATCTCTTCGCGGTAGACGCCGGGCGGCACCGAGATCACGTCGCGGTCCGTCATGATGGTTTCGTAGCGCTCGCCGTCCTTCTCCAGCACGACCTTCAGCTTGCCGCGGATCAGGAAGAACACTTCCTCGACGTCGGTGTGCAGGTGCGCCGGGCCTTCGTGGCCGGCCGGGATCACCATGGTGGAGAAGGTGAAGTGCTCGGCCGCAATCGTGTTGACGTCCTTGGCCACGCCGGTGCCACCGGTGCCGATGTAGCGCATCTGGCCGCGGCGGTACTTCGGGTCGAAGTCCGACTGGAACTTGAGCGCATCGAAGTCGTACTTGCGGGTGGAAAAGCGCGCCACGCGGGTTTCCATCCAGTCCTTGAAGCTGGCGCCTTCGGGGCGGTCCCAGCTGCGGGGCTTGTCCTGTTGTTCCATGGTTCTTCCTTTTCTCTTGGTTCGCTCAATGCATGACGAAGCCGCCGTTGACGGCAAGCAGCTGGCCGGTGACGAAGCGCGCCAGGTCGGACAGCGCATAGACCACCGCGCCGGTCACGTCCTCGGGCAGCTGGTCGCGCGAGAGGGCACGCTGCTCGACGTACTGGCGGTGGCGCGCTTCGGGCACGTACCGGGTCGCTTCCACCATCACCAGGCCGGGAGCGATGGCGTTGACGGTGATGTTGTCGGGGCCGAGCTCGCGCGCCAGCGAACGCGTCATCGAGATCACTGCGCCCTTGCTGGCCACGTAGGCGAGCAGGCGGGGCGCGCCCCACAAGGCGGTGTCCGATGCGAGGTTGACGATGGCGCCGCGGCCACTGTCACGCAGCGCCGCATGGCAGGCGCGGGTCATCAGCCAGGTCCCGCGCACGTTGACGTTCATCACGCGGTCCCAGGTCTCGATGTCCAGTTCATCGGCGCTCTTGCCGCCGGAGTCGGTGATGGCGGCGTTGTTCACCAGGCCGTCGAGCCCGCCCAGGATCTCGATGGCCTGCGCGGCGCACGCCGTCACCGAGGCAGGGTCCGCGACATCCACGATGACGCCGGCGGCGTCGCAGCCTTGTGCCTTCAGTTCCGCGACGCTCGCCTTCAGCTGCTCGGCGCGCAGGTCCGCCAGCACGACGCGCGCACCATGGCCGCAGGCGGTCTGGGCGAAGGCGAAGCCGAGTCCGCGCGCGCCGCCGGTGACGAGCAGGCGGCGGCCTTGCAGCAGGGCGGCGGTAGCGGCGGAAGGGGTGGCCATGTCAGTTCTTGTCTTGTCTGATCCGTTTCATATTTGAAACGACGATCTACGTATGGAACAAGTACGGACTGTATAGAGGCCTAAATGCCATCGAAACTAGGGAAAACCCTAGGTTTTTACATGCACGGGAGTTTGGCTATGGTCCGGCCCTGAACGGGTCAACCCGCCTCGGCGAAGTAAAGGAGGAGCGGGCTTCAGCCCGGGGGACATTCGCCGATGCGGGCTGACCCGCCCTCGGCCGGACCACCACGAGCAGTTCCTCACCCGGAATCGCGCCAGTCAGGCCTTCTTCGCCCCGAGCCGCGACTCCTTGCCCTCCAGCAAGCGCTGGATGTTCGCGCGATGCCGCCACGCGAGGAACAGCCCCATCACGAACAGGCACACCACGACAGGCGTCTCGGCGTACCACTGGAGCCTGTTGCCGAACAGGTAGTAGACCGGCGCGAAGGCCGCGGCCACCAGTGATGCGAGCGAGGAATAGCGGAAGAAGAAGGCGATGATCAGCCACGTCAGCCCGGTGGCGATGCCCAGCAGCCAGTGGATGCCGAACACCACCCCGAGGAAGGTGGCCACGCCCTTGCCGCCGCGGAAGCGGAAGAACACCGGGTAGAGGTGCCCCAGGAAAGCCGCCAGGCCCACCATGGCGATGGTTCCGTCTTCCAGCCCGAACTGCGGCCCGTAGATGCGCACCAGCAGCACCGGCACCAGGCCTTTCAACGCATCGAGCAGCAAGGTGACGATGGCCGCCGCCTTGTTGCCGGAGCGCAGGACGTTGGTGGCTCCGGGATTCTTGCTGCCGAAAGTGCGGGGGTCCGACAGGCCCATGACCTTGCTGACGATCACGGCGAACGCCAGGGAGCCGAGCAGGTACGCGGCGAGGGTGGCGAGCACGGGATAGAAGTTCTGCACGGCAAGGATTCTGCCTGCAATGGAATCTACTCTTCCAGGGCGCAGTTCACCGGCCTGGCGGCCAGCAGCTGGCCGCACACCTGCGGAGCCATGCCGACCAGGTAGCCACGGCGGCCGCCGTTGATCAGGATCCGCGGCAACGCGAGGATGGACTGCTCGATGTACACCGGCATCGCCTTGCGCGTGCCGAAGGGCGAGGTGCCGCCCACCAGGTAGCCGCTGTGGCGATGGGCGACTTCCGGCTTGCAGGGCTCCACCGACCTGGCGCCGATCTGGCGCGCCAGCTTCCTGGTCGATACCTTGCGGTTGCCGTGCATCAGCACGATCAGCGGCCGCGCCTTCTCGTCTTGCATCACCAGCGTTTTCACCACCGTGAAGGGATCCACTCCGAGCACCTGGGCACTGTGCCGGGCGCCGCCGTGCTCCAGGTAGTCGTACGGGTGTTCGGTGAAGGCGACGCCGTTCGCCTTGAGCAAGGCAGTGGCGGGAGTTTCGCTGACGTGGTCCTTCCTGGCCATGGCGGCGCGATTGTGCCAAAGCGGGCTCGGCCACAGCTGGAGGCAACACGCCAGGTCCATACTGGCGGTCCATCTCCTGCGGACTTGCAACCATGTTCCAGAAGCTTCGCCTGTCCCTGGCCGCCGGGCTGTTGCTGGCCGCCGGCAGCTGCCTCGCCGCCGCCGAAGACACCCTGCCCGCGCTCCAGGCCGCCTACGCCCGCGCCGTCACGCCCGGGCCGCAAGCCGACCAGTACCGGGACCTGTTCGCCACCGTCCTGCGCCGGGTGGAACGCTCCTACGCCACGGAGGTCGACCTGCCGGCGCTGGTGGCCGCCAGCCTGAAGGTGGTGGACCCGGTCACCCCCGGCACCGGCAATCCGGCCGAGGTGTTCAAGCGCGCGATCAATGCTTCGCTCGGCACGCTGGACCCCTACTCGCGCTACCTCGAGGGCGCCGAACGCAGCGATTCCAGCGGGCGCTTCGGCGGCCTCGGGCTGGAAGTCGAAGCCAGCGAGGGCGCGGTGCGCGTGGTCTCGCCCATCTCCGACAGCCCGGCCGCCCGCGCCGGCTTGCAGACAGGCGACCTGATCGTGCGGGTCGACGATGCGCCGCTGCTGGGCATGCCGCTGGCCGACGCCATCGCGATGATGCGCGGCCAGCCGGGAACGCAGGTGTCGCTGACCATCCGCCGCGCCGGCGTGGACAACGAGATCACCATTTCCCTCACCCGCGACACGATCCGCAGACAGCTGCTGCGCTCGAGCATGGAGGGCGACGTCCTGGTGCTGCGCCTGGGCAGCTTCACCGGTCCCGTGACCGCCGCCTTGCAGGACGCCATCGCGCAAGCGACGGCTGCCAAGGCGCCGAGCGGGGTCGTGCTGGACCTGCGCGGCAATCCCGGCGGGCTGCTGCACGAGGCCGTGAAGGTGGCGGACACCTTCCTCAAGCAAGGACAGATCGTCTCCATCCGGGGCCGCACGCCCAGCAACCAACGCACCTGGACGGCGGACAGCGACGAACTGCTGGAAGGCGTGCGCCTGGTGGTGCTGATCGACCGGCGCTCGGCGTCGGCGTCCGAACTCGTGGCGGCCGCGCTGCAGGAAAACCAGCGTGCCATCGTGATGGGCGAGCGCAGCTTCGGCAAGGGCACCGTGCAGTCGACCATGTCCCTGCCTGGCGAGATCCGCGGTTCCCTCAAGCTGACGACCTCGCTCTACTACGGGCCGTCCGGGCGCTCCGTGCAGAAGGCGGGCGTGACGCCGGACATCGAATTGGTGCCGTCCTTGCAAGGCCGGGACGACCGCCGTCCGGCGCCCGCTGGCGAGCCGCAGCTGGCCAAGGCGCGAGTGGAACAGGGCCGCTGCGCCAGCCAACCCACTGCAGCGCCGGACGCGGTGCTTTCGTGCGCCCTGGACTACCTGCGCAGCGGAGACCTCGACGATTTCATCGGCCGGGCCGGGGGCGTGCGGCTTGCCGCAAGGACAACGGGCTAGGCTGCCGGGTCCCGCAGCTCCCACCGGATAGCGTCGATCGCCTTGAGCAGCTCGGGTGACAGCGTGGTGCCCCAGGCGTCCAGGTCCTCGTCGAGCTGCGCCACCGACGTGACGCCGATGATCGTGCTGGCCACGCGCCAGTTCGCATAGCACCAGGCCAGCGCCATGCGCGTCGGCGTCAAGCCGTGCTCCCGGGCCAGCGCGTTGTAGCGGCGGGCGGCGACCAGGGCTTCGGGGCGGCCCCACCGCTGCTTGCGCACCGTTTCGAATTTCGCGATCCGCGCATCCTTCGGCGCATCCGGGCCTTCGGTGCCGGCGGCGTCGTACTTGCCGGTGAGCAGGCCAAAGCCGAGCGGCGAATACGCCAGCAGCGAAACGCCCAGACGGTGCAGGCTCTCGTCGAGCCCGTTGTCGAGACCGCGGCTCACCAGGCAATAGACGTTCTGCACCGTGGCGATGCGCGGCAGGTCGTACTGCTCGGCGAGGCGGACGAATTCGTGCACGCCGTAGGGTGTCTCGTTGGACAGGCCGATGGAGCGCACCTTGCCCTGCTGCACCAGTTTGTGCAAGGCGGTCAGCTGTTCGTGGATGCTCGTCTTCGTGCGTTCGAGCTTCGGGTCGAAGTAGATCGCGCCGAAGGCCGGCACGTTGCGCTCCGGCCAGTGGATCTGGTAGAGGTCGATGGTGTCGACCTTCAGGCGCCGCAGCGAAGCTTCGCACGACGCCACGATGTCGGCGGCGGTCATGCCGGCGCCCTCGCGCACCCACGGCATGCCGCGGGACGGCCCGGACACCTTGGTGGCGACGACCAGCCTGTCGCGCAGGCCAGGGCGCGCCGCCAGCCAGTTGCCGATGATCGTTTCCGTCGCGCCGAAGGTCTCCTGGCGCGCCGGCACCGCGTACATCTCCGCGGTGTCGATGAAATTGACGCCGCGCTCGACCGCGCGGTCCATGATGGCGTGGGCGGCGCTTTCGGCCACCTGTTCGCCGAAGGTCATCGTGCCCAGGCAGATGGGCGTGACGCGCAGGTCGCTCTGGCCGAGCTGGACGGTTTGCATGAGGTTACAGAGGTCCCGGTAAATGGAAGCGGTCGAGCATAGTACGGAACGCGGTCGCGCACTCCATGCCAGAAGGTCCCTCCATCGTCATCCTCAAGGAGGAAGCAACCCGCTTCCTGGGCCGCACCATCGAGCGGGTGCAGGGCAACACCACGATCGAGAAGGAGCGCTTGCTGCTGCAGAAGGTGGAATCGGTGCGCAGCTGGGGCAAGCACTTCCTGCTGGAGCTGCCGGACTTCAGCCTGCGCGTGCACTTCATGCTGTTCGGCAGCTACCGCATCAACGAGAGCAAGAGCTGGGCGGTTCCGCGACTGTCACTGGGCTTCGACAGCGGCGATGAACTGAATCTCTATGCCTGCTCGGTGCGCTTCATCGAGGAGCCGCTGGACCTGGTGTACGACTGGTGGGCCGACGTGATGTCGGAACACTGGGACCCGGCGCTGGCGCGCGAGCGGCTGCTGACGGTGCCCGACATGCTGGTCTGCGACGCGCTGCTGGACCAGGACCTCTTTGCCGGCGTCGGCAACATCATCAAGAACGAGGTGCTGTTCCGCATCCGCGTGCACCCGTTGTCCACGGTGGGTGCGTTGCCGGCCCGGCAGCTCCATGAACTGGTCGCGCAGGCGCGCCAGTACAGCTTCGACTTCCTCGAGTGGAAGAAGCAGTTCGTGCTCAAGAAGCACTGGCTCGCGCATACGAAGCGTACCTGTCCGCGCTGCGACATTCCGTTCTCGAAAGCGCACCTGGGGCGCACGCACAGGCGCAGCTTCTATTGCGAGAACTGCCAGGTGCGGTATGGGTGATGGTGCGCGAGCGGAGCTGCACACCCTGCGCTAACCGCCGCCGCCCAATTGTGCGTGCAGCTTCGCCGCGCACCTCGCCGCGCTTGCTATTCCACCGTGTTCGGTGAACCTTCCGCGCTGGGCGCGCCCCTGGAATCGGCCTGGCGCGCCGGCCGCCAACGCGCGGCGGGGGGTTCGGACAGACCGCTGTCGCCCGAGGCCACCCCCGGCGCAATCATGACTTCGGATGGCTCCTGCCGCAGCTGGGGGCGCGGCCGCGGCGTGGTCGCGGCGCGCGCGACCGGCTCCGCGACGTGCGTACGCCTCTCGGCGACCCGCGGCTCCGCCGGACGGCTTGCTTCCACGCGCGGCTGGCTGGGCGCGGCCGCCGCGGTGCTCAGGTCCTGCCGCCGTTGCGCATACCAGCGCCGCAGGCACTCCGCATCCCGGCAGGTGTTCTCGCGGCGCTGCCACTCGGCATCGCTGTTGCGCTGGAAGGCACGCGGATCGGCAGCGGCCTGCTTGGCGCGATGGTGAAGACCGCCCAGCTCGCGGTCCATGCGGGCCAGTTCCTCGTCGCCGCAGATCAGCTTCTCGGTCGTCGAGCG